>JAYVTD010000055.1:0-11211 GCA_043774765.1 Rhizobacter sp.
GCAAGGCTTTCCACCACCCGGCCCCTCTGGTGCAATACGTACAACTTCCCGTGAGGGGGTTGCGCCTGATCTGCCCAACGAGGGTGATGTGTGATCGGGACCTCTTTTCAACCTAGGAGATAGTTGCAATGAAAAAATCTCTGCTCGCTCTCGCAGTTCTGGGCGCCTTCGCTGGTGTGGCATCTGCTCAATCGTCGGTCACCTTGTTCGGTACCGTCGACCTGAACGCCAGGTACGTCAAGAACGACGGCTCGGCCCGTCGCGTCTCGTTGAGCCAAGACGGCATCAACAGCAGCCAGCTCGGCTTCCGTGGGGTCGAAGACCTCGGCGGCGGTCTGAAGGCCAGCTTCATCTTGCTGTCGGGCGTCAGCGCCGACACCGGCCGCAACAGCGGCGATACCGCCGGTAAGACATTTAACCGTCGCGCCACGGTGTCCCTGATGGGCAACTTCGGTGAAGTTCGCCTCGGTCGTGACTACACCCCGACCTTCTGGAACAACACAATTTTCGACGCTTTCGGCACCGTCGGTCTGGGCGACACGACCCACGTCGGCCTCGGTTTGTACCAGAGTACCTTCGTTCGCGCTGACAACTCGATCGGCTACTTCCTGCCGTCGAATATCGGCGGTGTGTACGGCCAGTTCATGGTCGCTGCTGCTGAAGGCGTGAACACCGGCAAGTATGTCGGCGGTCGCGTCGGCTTCGCTGCCGGCCCGTTCGACATCGCTGGTGCCTACGCTCAGTCGGGCATCGTCGGTTCGACCGAGAAGGCCAAGACCGCCAACATCGGTGGTTCGTACGACCTCGGCGTTGTGAAGCTGATGGGCTTCTACGACCAGACCAAGGCTTTGACGGTCAAAGAAACGCGTATTTCGGGCAGCGTCGTCGTGCCGCTGGGCCAGGGCGAAATCCACGCCAGCGTCTCGCAAGGCAAGCAGAACACTGCTGCTGCACCGAAGGCGCAGCAACTGGCTCTCGGCTATGTGTACAGCCTGTCGAAGCGTACCGCGATGTACGGTACGGTGTCGCAAGTGTCGAACAAGAACGGTGCTACGGCTTCCATCGCGGGTGGCACGTCGCAGACCGCTGCTCCGACTGCTGGCGGCAAGTCGAAGGGCTTCGAAGTCGGCGTTCGCCACTTCTTCTGATCGGGTGCTTGCCTGGCGCAAGTTCACCTTCAGGTTTGAAAGGCCGCCTTCGGGCGGCCTTTTTAATTTCCGCATCGAATTCGCGCAAACGAACACCGATCCACGGTGCCGCCAGCATCGGGACATTCCCCTTTGACGCATGGCTCGCGTTTTGCTCTGATCGCTTTGTCGATGGGACAGCGTTTGCGGTCCGATCCCTGAGCCCGGAGCACAGCCTGCCCACGGCCGGGCCAAAACCCCCAACCAAAAGACCGATGCTCGTTTTTGTCCTTCGCCGCCTCCTGCAAGCCGTGATCGTGATGCTCACGGTCGCGTTCATCGCGTTCATGCTGTTTCAGTACGTCGGCGACCCCGTGACGAACATCCTCGGCCAGGACGCCACGCCCGCCCAGCGCCAGCAACTGCGCGCCGACCTGGGGCTGGACAAGGCGTTCCCGGTTCAGTTCGCGCACTTCGTGGGCAAGGCGGTGCAAGGTGAGTTCGGGCTGAGCCTGCGCCAGGGGCGCAAGGTCTCGTCGCTGATCGCCGAACGCCTGCCGGCCACGCTCGAGCTTTCCTTTTCGGCGGCGTTCATCGCGCTCGTGTGCGGCATCCCGATGGGGGTCTACGCGGCCTTGCGGCGCGGCAGCTTCCTGTCGCAGATGCTGATGACGGTGTCGTTGCTGGGGGTGTCGCTGCCGGTGTTCCTGATCGGCATTCTGCTGATCCTCTTTTTTGCGGTCACGCTGAAGTGGTTCCCCAGTTTTGGGCGTGGCGACGTGGTGGCGTTCGGCAGCTGGACCACCGGTTTTCTCACTGTCGATGGCTGGAAACACCTGATCCTGCCCGCGATCACGCTGGCGGTGTTCCAGCTCACGCTGATCATGCGGCTGGTGCGCTCTGAAATGCTCGAAGTGCTGCGCGCCGACTACATCAAGTTCGCACGCGCGCGCGGCCTGCCGAATCGTGCCGTCTACTTCGGTCACGCGCTGCGCAACACGCTGGTGCCGGTGATCACGATCGTCGGCCTGCAGCTGGGTTCGCTGATCGCTTTTGCCATCATCACCGAGACCGTGTTCCAGTGGCCCGGCATGGGGCTGCTGTTCATCCAGGCGGTGACCTTCGCCGACATCCCGGTGATGGCCGCCTACCTGTGCCTGATCGCGTTGATCTTCGTCGTCATCAACCTGATCGTCGACCTCTTGTACTTCGCGGTCGACCCGCGTCTGCGAATCGAAAAGTCAACGGCCGGCCACTGACTGCCCTCATTTCCACTTTTAAGTTTTGCCTGGAGTAGCCCATGAAACTGAAACCGACTCTTCTGAGCCTGGCCCTGGCTGTAGCCTGCGGCCTGGCGCAAGCCGTGACGCTGCGTGTCTCCAACCAGGGTGACGTGCAGTCGATGGACCCGCATTCGCTCAACGAAAGCCTGCAGCTCAGCTTCACCGGCAACGTCTACGAATCGCTGATCGAACGCGACAAGAACATGGCGCTGACGCCGCTCTTGGCCACCAAGTGGACGCAGCAGAGCCCGACCGTGTGGCGCTTCGAGCTGCGCCAGGGCGTGAGCTTCCACGACGGCTCGGCCTTTAACGCCGACGACGTGGTGTTCACCTTCAAGCGCGCGGCCGGCGAAGGCTCCGACATGAAGGGCTACACCAACCCGATCAAGGCGGTGCGCAAGGTCAGCGACTTCGTCGTCGACATCGAGACCACCGCGCCGTACCCGATCCTGCCCGACACGCTCACCACGCTTGGCATGATGAGCAAGAAGTGGTGCGAGGAGAACAAGGCCGAGCAGCCGGTCAATCGCCGCAAGGGCATCGAGAACACGGCCAGCTTCAAGGCCAATGGCACCGGCCCGTTCCGCCTGAAAGAACGCCAGCCCTCGGTGCGTACCGTGCTCGTGCGCAACTTCAGCTACCGCAGCAAGATCGAGAGCAACGTCGACGAAATCGTCTTCACGCCGATCGGCAACGACGCCACCCGCGTGGCCGCGCTGCTGTCGGGCGAGACCGACGTGATGGAGCCGGTGCCGCTGCAGGACGTCGAGCGCATCAAGGGCGCCGGCAACATCACGGTGCTGCAGGGCCCGGAGTTGCGCACGATCTTCCTGGGCATGGACCAGAAGCGCGACGAACTGCTGTTCAGCAGCGTCAAGGGCAAGAACCCGTTCAAGGACGTGCGCGTGCGTCGTGCCTTCTACCAGTCGATCGACATCGAGACCATCAAGAGCCGCGTGATGCGTGGCGCTTCGCTGCCGAGCGCGCTGATGGTCGGTGCTGCGGTGCGTGGTTACCAGGCCGACATGAACAAGCGATTGCCTTATGACGTGGAAGCCGCGAAGAAGCTCATGGCCGAAGCCGGGTACCCGGGCGGTTTCGAGGTCGGCATGAACTGCCCGAACGACCGTTACGTCAACGATTCGGCGATCTGCCAGGCTGTGGCTGCCAACCTGGCGCGCATCGGCGTCAAGGTGAACCTGCAGGCCGAGACCAAGGTCAGCTATTTCCCGAAGATCCTGCGCCGCGACACCAGCTTCTACCTGCTCGGCTGGACGCCGAGCACCGTCGACTCGCACGACGTGCTCAGCGCCATCATGGGCACGCCGAGCGAGAAAGGCCAGGGCCAGTTCAACCTCGGCGCCTACAGCAACCCCAAGCTCGACGAGCTGACGGCGAAGATCCAGTCCGAGACCGACGACAAGAAGCGCAACGAGATGATCCGCGAGGCTTTCAAGATCCACCAGGACGACGTGGGCCACATCCCGCTGCACCAGCAGGCGCTGGCCTGGGCCTACAGCAACAAGGTGAGCCTGGTGCAATTGCCGAACAACTACATGAACTTCAAGTGGATCACGCTGAAGGCGAAGTGAGCCGCAAGCCTCGGGCTTTCAGCATGACCACCACCGTTCGCGCGGGGCAGCGAGCGTGAGCAGTTCTGCGGCACCGGCCGCGCCCGGCGTGTGGGCGCGCTTTTTCGACGGCGATGTCTGGCACTCGTTTCGCAGCTCGCCGATGGCGATCGGCTCGGCGGTGGTCGCGCTGGTCTGCGTGTTCTGCGCGCTGTTCGCGCCCATCGTGGCGCCGCACAACCCGTTCGACCTGGCCACGCTGGAGCTGAGCGACTCGATGCTGCCACCAGCCTGGATGGACGGCGGCCAGGCCAAGTACCTGCTCGGCACCGACGAGCAGGGCCGCGACGTGTTCTCGGCCCTGATGTACGGCGCCCGCATCTCGCTGCTGATCGGCGGCGCGTCGGTCATCGTCTCGGTGCTGATCGGCGTGTCGCTCGGCCTGCTCGCAGGTTATGCGGGCGGCAAGATCGACGCCTTCATCATGCGGGTCTGTGACGTGATGCTGTCGTTCCCGTCGATCCTGATCGCGCTGCTGATCGCCGGTGTCGGCCGGGCGCTGTTCCCGCAGGCGCACGACTCGCTCGCGTTCGGTGTGTTGATCCTCGCGATCGCGTTGCCCGGCTGGGTGCAATACGCACGCACGGTGCGCGGCTCGACCATGGTCGAACGCAACAAGGAATACGTGCAGGCCGCGCGTGTGGTCGGGGTTTCGCCGCTGCGCATCATGCGCCGGCACGTATTGCCCAACGTGCTCGGGCCGGTGCTGGTGCTCGCCACGATCCACGTCGCCACGGCGATCCAGACCGAAGCGACGCTGTCGTTCCTCGGCGTCGGCGTGTCGCCGACCTCGCCGTCGCTCGGCACCTTCATCAACGAAGGGAACAAACAACTCTTCAGCGGCGCCTGGTGGCTGGTGATCTTTCCCGGCTCGATGCTGGTGCTGATCGCGCTCAGCATGAACCTGTTCGGCGATTGGCTGCGTGATGCCATGAACCCGCGCCTGCGCTGACAGCCCATGCCGCGTCCCCTTCTCGAAGTCAAGAACCTGCGTGTCGAGTTCCCGACCCGGCGTGGCACGCTGGTTGCGCTCGACGACATTTCCTTTGACATCGCGCCGGGTGAAATCCTCGGTGTGGTGGGCGAGTCGGGTGCGGGCAAGTCGCTCACCGGCTCGGCCATCATCGGCCTGCTCGACCCGCCGGGGCGCGTGGCCTCGGGCGAGATCCGCTTCGACGGCCGGCGCATCGACAACCTGCCTTACGAAGAGATGCGCAAGGTGCGCGGGCGCCAGATCGGCGCGATCTTCCAGGACCCGCTCACCTCGCTGAACCCGCTCTACACAATCGGCCGGCAACTGGTCGAGACGATCCAGACGCACCTGCCGGTCAACGCCGCCGAAGCACGCAAGCGCGCCGTCCGTCTGCTCGAAGAGACCGGCATTCCGGCTGCCGAAGCGCGCATCGACCAGTACCCGCACCAGTTTTCCGGGGGCATGCGTCAGCGGGTCGTGATCGCGCTCGCCCTGGCCGCCGAGCCCAAGCTGATCGTCGCCGACGAGCCGACCACGGCGCTCGACGTGTCGATCCAGGCGCAGATCATTTCGCTGCTCAAGCGCCTGTGCAAAGACCACGGTGCGGCGGTGATGCTCGTCACGCACGACATGGGCGTGATCGCCGAGACCTGCGACCGCGTGGCCGTGATGTACGCCGGGCGCATCGCCGAGATCGGGCCGGTGCACGACGTGATCCACTCCCCCGCGCACCCGTACACCGCCGGCCTGATGGGCTCGATCCCGGCGATGGACGACGATCGTGATCGCCTGCTGCAGATCGACGGTGCGATGCCGCGGCTGACCGACATCCCGAAGGGTTGTGCTTTCAACCCGCGTTGCCCGCGTGTCTTCGAGCGCTGCCGCGTCGAACGGCCCGAACTGATCGACGCCGGCAGCACCCGTGCCGCCTGCTGGTTGCACGCCGACAAGATCGGGGCGGCAGCATGAGCCCGCCGGGCAGCCCCAAGGGCGAATACACCGCAGTGCGAAGCACGGAGGTTGTCTGATGAACACGAACGCAGACAGCGTCGTGGCCGCGCAGCCGCTGGTCGAAGTGCACGACCTGTCGAAGACCTTCGACGTGTCGGCGCCTTGGCTCAACCGTGTGGTCGAGCGCAAGCCGCGCCAGTTCGTGCACGCGGTCGACGGCGTGAGCTTCGCCATCGAGCGTGGCAAGACCCTCGCGCTGGTCGGTGAGTCGGGCTGTGGCAAGAGCACCGTCGCGCGTCTGCTCGTCGGCTTGTATGCACCGACCCACGGCCGGGTGAGTTTCGATGGTGTCGACACCGCGGCCACGTTCAAGTCGGCCGATGTGCAGACCCTGCGGCGGCGCATGCAGATGATCTTTCAGGACCCGTATGCGAGCCTGAACCCGCGCTGGAAGGTGGCCGACATCGTCGGCGAGCCGCTGCGCGAACACGGGCTCGTGGCCGGCAGTGGCGGCATCTCTTCAAGGGCGCGCGAAGACGCATTGAAGGCGCGCGTGTCGGAGCTGCTGCTGTCGGTGGGCATGGCGGGTGCCGACGTCGAGAAGTTTCCGCACCAGTTTTCCGGCGGCCAGCGCCAGCGCATCTCGATCGCCCGCGCGCTCGCCACGCAACCCGAATTCCTGGTCTGCGACGAACCCACCTCGGCGCTCGACGTGTCGGTGCAGGCGCAGGTGCTCAACATCATGAAAGACCTGCAGCGCAAGCAGGGGCTGACCTACCTCTTCATCTCGCACAACCTCGCGGTGGTGCGCCATGTGAGTGACCAGGTCGGTGTGATGTACCTCGGCCGCCTGGTCGAACTGGCCGACAAGACAGCGCTGTTTTCAAGTCCGCGCCACCCGTACACGCGCATGCTGCTCGATGCGATTCCCGACATCCACATGAGCGGCCGCTCGCGCACGCCGGTGCAGGGCGAGGTGCCGAACCCGCTGAACCCGCCGAGCGGTTGTTCGTTCCACCCGCGCTGCCCGCACGCGAACGAACGCTGCAAGCAGGAGCGGCCGGCGCTGCAGCGCCTCAAGGGTGTGCTGATCGCCTGCCACGGCGTCGAGGAAGGGCGGATCTGAGCCTTGCCGCTGTGGCGGCGCCGGCTCAGAAGGGCGGCAGCAGGTGCTCGCCGCGGAACAGGTCGGCGGGTGTTTCGCGGTCGCGGATCAACCAGGCGCGGTCGCCCGAGACCATCACTTCGGCGGCACGCCCGCGCGTGTTGTAGTTGCTCGCCATGCTCATGCTGTAGGCGCCGGCCGAGAGCACGGCGATGAAGTCGCCGGCCCGCACCGAGAGTGGCCGGTCGCGACCGAGCCAGTCGCCCGACTCGCAGATCGGGCCGACCACATCGAAATTTGTCGGCGCTTCCGGCCGCACCCGGCAGGCCACGATCTTCATCCACGCTTCGTACATGGCCGGGCGCATCAGGTCGTTCATCGCCGCATCGACGATGCAGAAGTTCTTCTCGGCACCCGGTTTCAGGTACAGCACTTCGCTCACTAGCACGCCGCCATTCCCGACCAGCGAGCGGCCGGGTTCGAACATGATCTTGCGGTGGCCGTGGCCACGCTCGTCGATGCGCGCGAGCAGGCCGCGCACGAGCACTTCGGCCGAAGGCGGTGTTTCGTCGGTGTAGGTGATGCCCAGGCCGCCACCGAGGTCGAGGTGGTGGATCGGAATACCTACGGCTTCGACGCTCTCGACCAGGTCGAGCACGCGGTCGAGTGCATCGATGTAGGGCCCGGTGTCGGTGATCTGCGAGCCGATGTGGCAGTCGATGCCGACCACTTCCAGCCCCGGCAGGGCGGCGGCGCGCTGATAACAGGCGACGGCGCGCTCGTGCGCCACACCGAACTTGTTGCCTTTCAGGCCGGTCGAGATGTAAGGGTGCGTGCCGGCGTCCACATCCGGGTTCACGCGCAAGCTCACGCGCGCCGTTTTCTTCGCGTTGGTCGCGACGTTCGACAGCACTTCGAGCTCGGCTTCGCTTTCGACGTTGAAGCACATCACGCCGGCTTCGAGCGCACGCCGCATCTCGGCGCGGGTCTTGCCGACGCCGGAGAACACGACCCGCGAGGCTTCGATGCCGGCCGCCAGAACACGCTCGAGTTCACCGCCCGAGACGATGTCGAAACCGCAGCCGGCCTGGGCGAAGGTCTGCAGGACCGCCAGGCTCGAGTTCGCCTTCATCGCATAGCAGATCAGGTGGTCGCGCCCTTCGAGCGCACGCTGGTACGCCGCCAGCGCGCCGAGCAGCGAGGCGCGCGAATAGACGTAGAGCGGCGTGCCGAACTTTCGCGCCAGCGTTGCGAGCTCGCAGCCTTCGATGAACAGAGCGTTGTCGCGGTACGCGATGTGCGGAGAGCCGGGCAGGGTCATGGGGCGGAGGCCGGTGAAGGGGCGGGGGCCGCAGCAGACGCGGCCGGAGCAGGCGCGTTGGGCAGGAACAGCGTGCCCTTCTGGCCGCATGCGCCGAGCAAGGACAGAGCGGCGAGGCAAGCGCCCACCACCCACGCGGCTTTGGGGCTGGCCGCTACACTCTTCTTGCGCTGCAACATGCCAGGATTCTATCGACCATGACCGCCGACCTTCGCCCCTCGCCGATGACCGACAGCGACTACCACGCCCGAACCAGCGCGGTGTTCGCCGGCATCGAGGCCCGTGTCGACACCTGGCTGCAGGACGATGTGGTCGACATCGACGCGATGCGCACCGGTGGCCTGCTCGAGCTGGGTTTCCCGAACGGCAGCAAGATCGTCGTCAACACCCAGCCACCTCTGCATGAACTGTGGATGGCCGCGCGCTCGGGCGGCTTTCACTACAAGTACGTGCAGGGCGCCTGGGCCGACACGCGCGACGGCCGCGACTTCTTTGAAGCGCTCTCGGCCTGCGCCAGCGAGCAGGCCGGCCAGGTGCTGCAGTTCACGCCACAGGCCTAGGCCAAGACGCGGGCCGCCGCGCCGGGCCGCCCCAGGCAAGGCCCGACAGCCTGCTAGCGCCTGAACAGATCGAGGATGCCCTTGCGCTCGTCTTCATCGGGCGCGACGGGCAACTTGTCTTCCAGACCCAGGCTGCTGACGCCGGCACCGCGTGTGTACTCTTCGTAGTACCACTCGTCGTTGACGTTGAGCACTCCTTCGGGCGCGCTGTACTGCTCGACCGGCACGCCCTTGAGCGCGTGACGCATGTAGTCGATCCAGATCGGCAGCGCCAGGCCGCCGCCGGTTTCGTTGTCGCCGAGCTTGCGCGGGTTGTCGTAACCGATCCACACGATCGCCACCACGTTGCGCTGCCAACCGGCGAACCAGGTGTCGATCGAGTCGTTGGTGGTGCCGGTCTTGCCGTACAGGTCGGTGCGTGCCAGTGAACGCTGGGCCAGCGCGGCGGTGCCCCGCGAGGCCACCGATTGCATCAGGCTCGACATCACGAAGGCGTTGCGCGCGTCGATGCCCCGCACCGACTCGTCGAGCACGGCCGGCGTGGACTCGCTCAGAACCTTGCCCTTGCTGTCGGTGATCTTGGTGATCAGCATCGGGTTGACGCGGTAGCCGGTGTTGGCGAACACGCTATACGCGGTGGCCATCTGCATCGGGGTGACCGAGCCCGCACCGAGTGCCATCGTCAGGTAGGCCGGGTGTTTGTCGGCGTCGAAGCCGAAGCGCGTGATCCACTGCTGCGCGTACGGCGGGCCGATCGACTGCAGGATACGGATCGAGATCATGTTCTTCGAACGCTCCAGGCCGCGTCGCATCGCCATCGGGCCTTCGAACTTGCCGTCGTAGTTCTTCGGCTCCCAGGGCTGGCTGCCGGTGGCGCCGGCGTCGAAAAACAGCGGCGCGTCGTTGATGACCGTGGCCGGCGTGAAGCCCTTTTCGAGCGCCGCCGAGTAGATGAAAGGCTTGAAGCTCGAGCCCGGCTGGCGCCACGCCTGCGTCACGTGGTTGAATTTGCTCTTGGCGAAGTCGAAGCCGCCGACCATGGCACGCACCGCACCGCTGCGCGGGTCGATCGCGACGAAGGCCCCTTCCACCTCGGGCAGTTGCGTCACGCTCCAGTCGCCCTTGGCCCCCTTGATCAGCCGGATCACGGCGCCCGGGCGAATCTGCGTTTTCGGGTTGCCCTTGACCGCCAGCCCCGAGGTGACGGGCTTGAGGCCGTCGCCGTTGACCGTGATCGACTCGCCGCTCTGCAGCACCGCGACAACCTTCTTCGGGTTGGCTTCGATCGCGATGGCCGCCTTCAGCTCGTCGTTGTCGGGGTGGTCCTGCAAGGCTTCGGCGATGCGCGCGTCGAGCTCGGCCGGGTTCGCGGGCAGGTCGACATAGTCTTCCGGCCCGCGGTAGACCTGCCGGCGCTCATAGTCCATGATGCCTTTGCGCAGTGCGCGGTAGGCCACCATCTGGTCGTCCGACTTGAGCGTGAGGTAGACGTTCAGGCCGCGCGTGTATGCGTCTTCGCCGTATTGCGCGAAGATCAGCTGGCGCGCCGCCTCGGCCGCGTATTCGGCGTGCACCGGCACTTCTGAGGGCGTGCGGTACTTGAGTGTTTCGGCCCGCGCTGCGTCGCGCTGCGCCTCGGTGATGAAGTTGTTGTCGAGCATGCGCTCGAGAATGCGCAGTTGGCCGTCGGTGGCGCGCTTCGGGTTGTTGATCGGGTTGTAGGCCGAAGGCGCCTGCGGCAAGCCGGCCAGCATCGCCGCTTCAGCGACGCTGATGTCCTTCAGCGGCTTGCCGAAGTAGATCTCGCTCGCGGCCGCGAAGCCGTAGGCACGCTGGCCGAGAAAGATCTGGTTCATGTAGACCTCCAGGATCTGGTCCTTGGTCAGCAGGCTCTCCATTTTCAAAGCCAGCAGCATCTCGTAGATCTTGCGGGTGTAGGTCTTCTCGGTCGACAGGTAGAAGTTGCGCGCCACCTGCATCGTGATCGTCGACGCACCCTGGCTGCGCGAGCGGTTGAACTGCGCCAGCCCGGCGCGCAGCACGCCCCGGATGTCGACGCCGCTGTGCTGATAGAAGCGCGCGTCTTCGGACGCGAGCACGGCTTCCTGCATCACTTTCGGGATTTGGGCCAACGGCGTGAAGGTGCGCCGCTCTTCGCCGTATTCGCCGAGCTGCACGCCGTCGGCCGAGAAGATGCGCATCGGCAGCTTCGGGCGGTAGTCAGTCAGGCCACTGACCTCGGGCAGATTCGGGTAGGCCA
>JAYVTD010000056.1:0-5062 GCA_043774765.1 Rhizobacter sp.
CTGCGCCCACCGCGATCACTCTTCCTGGAACGTGGCTTCGCGCTTCTTGCTGATCGACGGCAGCATCACGATCACGATCAGCAGCACCGCCATCGCGAGCAGCGCAGCCGACAGCGGACGGGTGATGAACGCGCTCCAGTCGCCGCGCGAGAGCAGCAGCGCGCGGCGCAGGTTCTCTTCCATCATCGGCCCGAGAATGAAGCCGAGCAGCAGCGGCGCCGCTTCGCAGCTCAGCTTGTAGAACAGGTAGCCGATGAACGCGAACAGCGCGGTCAGGTACACGTCGAAGGTGTTGTTGTTGAGCGTGTACACGCCGATGCAACAGAACAGCGTGATGGCCGGGAACAGGTACTTGTAGGGCACGGTCAGCAGCTTGATCCAGATGCCGATCAGCGGCAGGTTCAAGATCACGAGCATCGCGTTGCCGACCCACATCGAGGCGATCAGGCCCCAGAACAGCTGCGGGTTGCTCGTCATGACCTGCGGGCCGGGCTGGATGCCCTTGATCGTCATCGCACCGACCATCAGCGCCATCACTGCATTGGGCGGAATGCCAAGCGTGAGCATCGGGATGAACGAGGTCTGCGCTCCGGCGTTGTTGGCGCTCTCGGGGCCGGCCACGCCGCGGATGTTGCCCTTGCCGAACGGCACCTCGCCGGGGCGGCCTTTCATCTTCTTCTCGACCGTGTAGGCCGCGAACGAAGCCAGCAGCGCACCACCACCCGGCAGCACGCCGAGGATCGAGCCCAGCGCGGTGCCGCGGATCACTGCCGGCCAGGCGTCCTTGAAGTCTTGCTTGGTCGGCCACAGGCCCTTCACGTCTTTCGTGAAGACCTCGCGGTGTTCTGCCGGCATGCCCAGGTTGGAGATGATTTCGCCGAAACCGAACACGCCCATCGCGATCACGACGAATCCGATGCCGTCGGTCAACTCGGGGATGTCGAAGCTGTAACGCGCGGTGCCCGAGATCACGTCGGTGTTGATCTGCGCCAGCAGCAGGCCGAGGATGATCATCGCGATCGCCTTGAGCAGCGAACCCGAGGCCAGCACCACAGCGCCGATCAGCCCCAGCACCATCAGCGAGAAGTATTCGGCCGGGCCGAACTTGAAGGCCAGCTCGGTCAGCGGCGGAGCGAACGCGGCGATGATGATCGTGCCCACGCAGCCGGCGAAGAACGAGCCCAGCCCGGCGGCAGCGAGGGCAGAGCCGGCACGGCCCTGACGCGCCATGGCATAGCCGTCGATGGCAGTCACGACCGAACTCGACTCGCCCGGCACGTTGATCAGGATCGCGGTGGTCGAGCCGCCGTACTGCGCCCCGTAGTAGATGCCGGCCAGCATGATCAGCGCCGGCGTGGCATCGAGCGCGTAGATCGAGGGCAGCAGCATCGCGATCGTGGCGACGGGCCCGAGGCCCGGCAGCACGCCGATCAGCGTGCCGAGCACCGAGCCGAAGAACGCGTACGTCAGGTTCTGCAGCGTGAACGCGACGCCGAAGCCGAGCGCGAGGTTGTTGAGCAAGTCCATGTGGTGGTGTCTCCGTGACGTTCGGGTTCAGCCGCCCATGAAGGCAGGCTTGAGCGGAATCGTCAGGTTCAGACCCCAGATGAAGATGACCCATGAACCGGCCGTCAGCACGATGCAGTTGGCGATCACGCCTTTCCAGCTGAACTCGTCGCCGGCGAAGCTGACCATGATGATCAGCAGCGGAATGGTCGCAAACATGCCCAGGCGCGGCAAGGCGGCACCAAACACCGCAATGGCGACAACGATCACGATCAGCGGCCGCCACGCGAAAGCACCGACCGGGTCGCCACCTTCGGTTTCGATCGTGAGCGACTTGAACAGCACGATCGCGCCGAGGATCGCCATGATCACGCTGAGTATCAGGGGGAAGTAGCCCGCACCCGGGCGCGCCGAGCTGCCCATCGAGTAGTTCGTGGCGCCGACGGCGAACACCACGCCGACCACCAGAAACATCAAACCGGAAAAGAAGTCTCTCTGACTCTTGATCTTCACGTTGCGCTCCTCGCTCGTCTTCTTTGGTTGCGTGCGATTCTAGGCACGTGAGTCCCCACGGCATGTGTGGTTTGTACGTAGCGAAAAAGCGTGCACCACCGTGTGGCGCAAGCGCGCAGTCACTCCCAGGGCAAGGTGACGCGCAGCACTTCTTCGAGCGTGGTCACGCCTTCGGCGACCTTCATCACACCGGCCAGGCGCAGCGGGCGCAGGCCGTCTTTCACGGCCTGGCGGCGCAGCTTGTCGATGTCGGGCACGGGGTGAATGTGCGCGCGAGCGGCGTCGGTCACGGTCAGCAACTCGTACAGCCCGGCGCGGCCGCGGTAACCGGTCATGCGGCAATCGAGGCAGCCGACCGGCTTGTAGGCCTTGACGCTGCCGTTCAGGCGCCAGGGTTTGATGGCTTCGTCGAGGTGTTCGCGGGTGGTTTCTTCGTCGGGCTGCTTGCAGTTCACGCACAGCGTGCGCACCAGACGCTGCGCGAGCACGCCGATCAGCGTCGAGGCGGCCATGTACGGCGCCACGCCCAGGTCGGTCAGGCGCGTGACGGCCGAAGGCGCGTCGTTGGTGTGCAGCGTGCTGAACACGAGGTGGCCGGTGAGCGCGGCCTGGATCGCCATCTCCGCCGTTTCGAGGTCGCGGATTTCGCCGACCATGATGATGTCCGGGTCCTGCCGCATCAGGGCGCGCAGACCTTCGGCGAAGTTCAGATCGATCTGCGGCTGCACCTGGGTCTGGTTCAGCGCCGGCTGGATCATTTCGATCGGGTCTTCGATCGTGCAGACGTTCACCTCGTCGGTCGCCAGGCGCCGCAGCGTCGAGTACAACGTGGTGGTCTTGCCCGACCCGGTCGGCCCGGTCAACAGGATGATGCCGTTCGGTTTGGCGACGAGTTCTTCCCAGCGCTTGCCATCGTGGCTGCCGAAGCCCAGACCTTCGAGTTCCTTGACCGTGGTCTCGGGGTCGAAGATGCGCATCACCATCTTCTCGCCGAACGCCGTCGGCAGCGTCGACAAGCGCATTTCGACTTCGTCGCCGGCCGGGTTGCGGGTCTTGATGCGGCCGTCGAGCGGGCGGCGCTTTTCGATCACGTCCATGCGGCCGAGCAGTTTGACGCGCGCGATCATCGCGTTCATCACGCCGGGCGGCAACTGGTAGACGGTCTGCATCACGCCGTCGATGCGAAAGCGGATCACGCTGCGCTCGCGTCTCGGTTCGAGGTGAATGTCTGAGGCCCGCTGGTCAATCGCGTACTGCCACAGCCAGTCGACCACCTGCACGACACCCTGGTCGTTGGCGTCGAGTGCCTTGTTGGTCTTGCCGAGTTCGACCAGTTGTTCGAAGCTCGCCGCCGCCGACACCTCGCCGCTCTTGGTCGCATTGCGCACCGAACGTGAGAGTGTGTAGAACTCGGTCGTGTAGCGCTTGAGCTCGAGCGGGCTCACCAGCACGAGCTTCACGGTCTTGCGCGTGTGGCCTTCGATCTCGGTCACCCAGCCGATGTCGAGCGGCTCGCAGGTCGCGATCGTCACTTCGGTGGCGCCCACGTTCAGCGGCAGCGCGCGGCGCCGTTCGGCGTAGGTGATCGACATGACCTCGGACACGCGCCCCACGTCGGCCTTCAGCGGGTCGATGCGCAGGTAGGCCAGGCCGGTGCGCCTGGCCAGCCACTCGGTGATGGCTTCGGCGTCGAGCGCCTTGGTGCTGCCGAAGCGCAGCATTCCGGCACTGGCCAGCCGCGTGATCGGGTGCTGCGCGCTGTGGCTGGTGGAAAAACGCCTTGCGGTCTCGACCGCGTCTTCCGGGCTGATCACCTTGTCTTCGCGCAACCAGCCGAGCAGCAGGCTCAGTTCCAGCTTGCTTGCCGGGGCGAGGGTCTTGGGGCGGGTGGCTGCGTTCATGCGTGCGGTGACAGTCGGTACCGTCGTCGGGCGGCCGGCAGGATAAGCAAGGGGCGTAGCGTACTCCGCGCCGGGCACGCCCGAGTGTGCGCGTTGTGTCGGCGTGAAATCATGCCGGGGCGCCGGCGGCCATGGTGGTGGCTGTCGAGGCCAGCGGGCGGATCAAACGCAGCCACTTCTTCGCCGGCAGCTTGAAGCGTTTTTCGATGTTTTCGGCGCGCAGTTCGAGCGCCGTGCGGTCCGGCATCGGCGCGTTTTTCAGGGCGATGACGATGGTGTTGCCTTCTTTCGTCGGCCGCAGACTCCAGACCTGCGCCGCGCCGAAGGCCGCGGCGATGCGCTGGGCACTGCGTTCGAAACTCGCGTCGCGGCCGAACAGGTTCACGCTCATCACGCCGCCATCGACCAGCACGCGGTGGCAGTCGCGGTAGAAGGCTTCGCTGTCGAGCACGGGGCTGGCGGCGTCGTGGTCGTAGAGGTCGACGCACAAGGCCTGCACAGTGTCGGCCCGGGTGGCATCGGCCACATACGTGGCCGCGTCCATCTGCAGCACCTGTAGGCGCGCCGAGTCTTCAGGTAGGTGGAAGAACAAGCGGCAGGCCAGGATCACGGTCGGGTTCAGCTCGACCGCCGTGGTGCGCATGCGCAGCGTGCTGTGGCAAAAGCGCGTGATCGCCGCGGCGCCCAGGCCGAGCTGCACCGCCTCGCCTTTTGTCAGCTCGGGCGCCGGGCGCAGCAGCATCCAGGCCATCATGCGCTGCACGTAGTCGAGTTCGAGCTTCAGCGACTGGCGGATCCGCATCGCGCCCTGCACCCACGGCGTGCCCAGGTGCAGATACCGCACACCCTCGGCTTCCGAGATCGTGGCCGGGGCCAGTTCGGATTCCTTTTCTCTCATCCTGTCATGCCACTCCGTGTTCTTCGAAGACCGCGCGCCACGCGGCCAGCTTGCGCTCGAAACTCCAGCTCGCGTTGGCCGGGCTGGTCGACGGCAGGCGGTGCACCGCGACACCCAGCGATTGTGTGTGCTTGATCGCGCGCGCCGATTCGCCGCCGTTGTGGGCGATGGCCTGCAGCCGCGGCGTACGCTCTTTCAGGATCGCGAGGTCATTGAACTGGGCCCGCTCGATAGCGCTGTCGAG
>JAYVTD010000057.1:0-6653 GCA_043774765.1 Rhizobacter sp.
ACTGATCACGGTTCAGGTAGGCCCACGAGTAATACTGGGTGTTGGCGAGTTCCAAGTACTCGGCCCCCAGTTCGGCCGCCATCGCGATGATGCGGTCGATGTGCTCGATGTTCATGCGGTGGATCACCACATTCATCACCATCGGCCAGCCCTGGTCCTTGATGATCTTCGCGACCCGGCTTTTCAGGTCGAAGGTCTTGGTGTGCGACAGGAAATCGTTCATTTCCTGGGTCGAATCCTGGAACGACAGCTGCACGTGCTCCAAGCCCGCAGCCTTCAACGACGCGGCGCGCGCGGCAGTGAGGCCGACGCCGGAGGTCAGCAGGTTGGTGTAGTAGCCCAGGCGGCTCGCCTCGGCGATGATCACTTCGAGGTCGTCGCGCACCAGCGGCTCGCCGCCGGAGAGGCCGAGCTGCACCGCACCGAGCTCGCGGCCCTGGCGCAGCACACGCAGCCAGTCGTCGGTGCTCAGCTCTTCCGTCTGGCGCGCGAAATCGACCGGGTTGTAGCAAAACACGCAGTGCAGCGGGCAACGGTAGGTCAGCTCGGCGAGCAGCCAGAGCGGCGGGCCAGGAACGGCGCTAGCGGGCGGGCCCATCAGTCCCATGCGAGCCATCGTTGCTTGCCGGCCATCTCGACGAAGGCAAGCACATCGGGGCCGAGGTCGGGTGCGGAAAAAGCCTGCTCGAGTTCACGCGCGATGCCGGCGAGGCTGCGCTGCCCGTCGCAGCGTTTCATGATCTCGCCACCGCTTTGGTTGAGCTTGACCATGCCTTCGGGGTAGAGCAGCACGTGGCAGTTCTGCACCGCTTCCCATTGCAGGCGAAAGCCGGCGGCGATGCGCGGGCAGGTGGTGCCTGTCGGGCTGCTCATGCTGCGTAGCGCGCCGCCATGGCGTCGTTCATCGCCCACAGGATGTCGAGCTTGAACTGCAGCACCTCCAGTGCGCGCTGCTGCATCGGCCGCGTGGTGAAGTGCGCCAGGGTCACCGCCAGGCCCTGCTCCACATCGCGCCGGGCCTGGCTGACCCGGTTACGGAAGTAGCTCAGGCCGGCGGGATCGATCCACGCGTAATGTTCGGGCCAGGTCGCCAGCCGCTGTTTGTGGATCTCGGGTGCGAACAGTTCGGTCAGCGACGAGCACACCGCCTCTTGCCAGGGCGCGCGGCGCGCGAAGTTCACGTACGCGTCGACCGCGTAGCGCATCGCCGGCACCACATGGCGCAGGTCTTGGACCTCGGTGCGGCTCAGGCCCACGGCCTCGGCCAGGCGCAGCCAGGCTTCGATGCCGCCTTCGTCACGCACCCCTCCCAGCTCGAAGCCGTCGTGGTCGAGGATGCGCTGCACCCAGCCGCGCCGCACCTGGGCGTCGGGGCAGTTCGACAGGATCGCGGCGTCCTTGATCGGGATCGCGATCTGGTAATAAAAACGGTTCGCCACCCAGCCGCGCACCTGCTCGGGCGTGGCGCCGCCGCCGTTGAGCAACACGTTGAACGGGTGGTGGATGTGGTACGAGCGGCCACGCTCGCGCAGTTGCGCCTCGAACTCGGCGTGCGTCCAGGCGGGCGGCGCGGCGTCGAGCGGGTCTGCCGGGTGGGCGCGGGGAAGCAGGATGTCGGCACGCATGCTGGTTCAGAGCTGGATGGCCAGGTTGTCTTCGCAGACCGTGATCCCGGCCTGCGTGAGCGTCGCGCGCTCGGCCGAGTCTTCGTCGAGGATCGGGTTGGTATTGTTGATGTGGATCAGGTAGCGCCGGGTGGCGGCCGGCAGCTGCGCCATCCACTCGATCATGCCGCCGGGGCCGGACTGCGGCAGGTGCCCGATGGAGCGCGCTGTCTTGTGGCCCAGGCCCAGGCGCGGCATTTCATCGTCGCTCCAGAAGGTGCCGTCGACCAGCACCGCGTCGGCGCTGGCCATCGCGTCGAAGACCGGCGCGGTGATGGCGCCCAGCCCGGGGGCGTAGAAGAGGGTCTTGCCACTGCGCCGGTCTTGAACGGTGATGCCGATGTTGTCGCCCGGCTCGGGCCGTTCGCGGTGCGGCGAGTAGGGCGCGGCCTTGCTCGACAGCGGCAGTGCCCGAAAGCGCAGGCCGGCCGCGCCAAGCACCTCGAACCAGGCGCCGTCCAGGGCGATGCGCTGGCGTTGCACGCCGCAGTAGTGGCCCAGCACACGCAGCACCGGGTTGCCCTGGGTCAGGTCTTCTTCGACCGCGTCGGTGCACCACAGCGGCAGCGGCGTGCCACGTTCGCGCAGCATGAACAGGCCGGTGGCATGGTCGACCTGGCCGTCCATCAGCAACACGCCGGCAATCGCCGAATCACGCAGCGCGCGCCCGGGCTGCAGTGTGGGGTGGCTGCGGATCTGCTCCAGAATGTCGGGCGAAGCGTTGAAGAGCACACCGTCGGCGCCCTCGTCGCCCTGCACGAAGATCGACGACTGGGTGCGGGCCTTGGCCCTCACCTTGCCCGAACGCACGCCGGCACAGTTGTGGCAGTTGCAGTTCCATTGCGGAAACCCGCCGCCAGCGGCCGAGCCGAGGATCGTGATGCGCATCGAAGGGGTCCGGGCAGAAAAAACCCACCCCGGCCGCAGCTGTCTGGGCCGGGGTGGATTGATCGAGGTGGTTCAGCGGTTCGCCACGTACATCGTGATTTCGAAGCCGAAGCGGAAGTCGATCGCGGTCGGGGTGTTCCATTGCATGGTGCATATCTCCTGGGGGTTGGCACGGCGTCCGGACGGGCGACGTGGGGACAGTTCATCCCGCAACGAATATTGACACCTGTGCCGCAATGCCCCCAGCCGGGGCAGCATGATTCGGACCTCATGATTTTCATGAATCGGCGGCATGGTTGCGGCAGCGCAACCGATACCATCGGCGCGACATGACGCTCAGACTGAAGATCAACCTCATCGTCGGTTCACTCGCGCTGTTGTTCATCGCCATGGTGATCTGGCTGGAATTGCGCGGCGTGCGCGAGTCGGTGCATGAAGAGGTGGTGGCCGCCAACCGCGTGGCCGCCCAGATGCTCAACCGCACGGCGTGGTACTACGCGTCGCAAGGAACGCCGGCGATGCTCAACTTCCTGCAGGGCATCGGCCGAGTGCGGTCCAACGACATCACGCTGCTCGATCTCGCAGGTCGCGAGCTGTACCGCTCGCCGCCGTCACCGTACAAGGCCGGCCGTGACGCGCCGCCATGGTTCGAGCGCCTGGTGTCGCCTGAGCCGACCGTGCAGGCGATCGACTTCCCCGATGGCAAGCTGGTGGTGCGCACCAACGCCTCGCGCGCCGTGCTCGACGCCTGGGACTCGGTGAGTGTGCCGGCCGGTGTCGGCTTTTTGCTGCTGGTGGTGGTGAATGTGCTTGTGTTCTGGGCCGTCGGGCGAACCGTGCGGCCCTTCGGCCAGATCGTGGCAGGCCTGAACCAGCTGCGGGCCGGGCGCTTCGACACGCGCCTGCCGCGGCTGGCCGGTATCGAAGCCGGGGCGATCGGCGCCGCCTTCAACCGCATGGCCGGTGAGCTGCAGACTCACATCGAGACCGAACGGCGCGCCGTCCGCGCCGAACTGCAACTGTCGGACAGCCGCGAGCTGACCCGCTGGATCGACCAGCATGTCGAACGCGAACGTCACATGATCGCGCGCGAGCTGCACGACGAACTGGGGCAGTCGGTGACGGCGGTGCGCAGCATGGCCTTGTCGATCGCACAGCGCATGCACACGCTCGACCCGCAGGCAGAAGCCGTGGCCCGGCTCATCGCCGAAGAGTCTTCACGGCTGTATGACGCGATGCACGGCATCATCCCGCGCCTCACACCGCTCGTGCTCGACAACTTCGGGCTGGCCGAGGCGCTGAACGATCTGGTCGAGCGCACCCGTCGCAGCCACCCCGGCGTGCAGATCGAGACACGGGTCGATCTCGCCGACTCGGCGCTGGCCAGCGATGCCGCGCTGGCGCTCTACCGCGCCGCGCAGGAAGGCATCAGCAACGCGCTGCGCCACGGCCAGGCGCGGCTGCTGGAATTGAAGGTCGACGGCACGGCCGAGGCGGTGACGCTGAGCCTGCGCGACGATGGCTGTGGCCTGGCGCCCGACTGGTCGGCGCGCCAGGGGCACTACGGCCTGCGCTGGCTGGCCGAGCGTGTCGAGGCCGTCGGTGGCACGCTGCAGGTCGAACCCGCACGACCCTCGGGTGTGCTGCTGCAGGTGCGCTTGCCGCTCGGTGGGGCGGCGCAGGGGGCCGGCCCATGATCCGCGTCATGCTGGTCGATGACCACGCCCTGGTTCGGATGGGTTTTCGCATGCTGCTGGCCGACGCGCAGTTCGACGTGGTGGCCGAAGCCGAGAGCGGCGAACAGGCTTGCCTGCATTACCCGCGCTTCAAGCCCGACGTGGTTGTGATGGACTTGTCGATGCCCGGCATGGGCGGGCTCGAGGCGCTGCGTCGCCTGCTGGCGCAAGACCCGAAGGCACGGGTACTGGTGCTCTCGGCCTACGAAGACACCGCCCACCCGCGGCGCGTGTTGCGCGCCGGCGCGCTCGGCTACCTGGCCAAGCGCAGTGCGCCGGACACGCTGATCGCCGCTGTCGCGGCGGTGGCGCGTGGCGACCGGTATGTGGACGCGCAGACCGCACAGGCCCTGGCGCTGGCGCAGATCGACGGCGACGCGAGCCCGGCCGAGGTGCTGAGCGAGCGCGAGTTCTCGGTTTTCATTCAACTGGCGGGCGGCCACAGCGTCGCGCAAATTGCCGAAACACTGAGCCTGTCGCCCAGCACGGTCGGCACCCACCTCTACCGCGTGAAGCAGAAGCTCGGTGCCGGCAACCAGTCGGAGCTGACGTTGATCGCGCTGCGCTGGGGTCTGATCCAGGCCTGAGCTTGTTCGGTGCGCCTCACCCCTTTTGCATCTGCTGCTGGAACGTGAGCTCGATGAACTCGGCCGGGCGGCTGATGGCGACCAGCACGGTCACGCGCAGCACACCTGCCAGCACGTCGTCGGGCGTCATCGTCTCGCCCAGGCCCACGTGGACGCTGAACGCGTCGTCAGGCACTGCGCCCGCCAATCCGCCGCGTTTCCACAGGCCGGTGAAAAAGTTCTTGAGCATGCTCTTGAGGGTCGCCCAGGTGCCGGCAACGTTGGGCTCGAACACCAGCGCCCGGACGGCGAGCCGGCACGACGCTTCCAGCATGAGCACGGTGCGGCGCACGTTGATGTAGCGCCAGTCGAGGCTGTTGCCGTCGAGCGTGCGCGCACCCCAAACCAGCGTGCCTTCGCCGGCGAAGCTGCGGATGGCGTTGATCGATTGGCCCTGCGGCGTGACGTTCAGGTCTTCCTGATCTTCGTGCGTGATGTCGGCCGTGGGCGCGCTAACCGCCGCGAGGCTGACGTTGGCCGGCGCCTTCCACACACCGCGGGTGTTGTCGACCATCGTGTACAGCCCCGCCATCGCGGCCGACGCGGGCATCAGGTCGATCTGCCCGCGCGCTTCGTGCAGCAGCGGTGCGAGCAGGCCGGGGTCGTCGCGCAGCCAGGCGGCGAGTTCGTCGGCGTTGTCGAAGTGCCGGGTGTCGACGTCGCCGGCCTGTGAAAGAGAGGTGTGCAGCCACGGGAAGTAGGCCGCGGCGTAGCTCAGGAAGTCGACGCCGATGTCGTCTCGGAACAGCGCGACGCAGTCGCCCGCGGGGTGGCCGCGTGTGAGGTCACCGCCCCAGACGTCGAGGATCGCGAAGCGGTCTTTCATGGCGCCGCCGCAGTGCTGCAGCATGGCCCGCTGCACCCGCATGCAATCGGGCCGCGACAGCAACACCGCATCGGGCACCACCAGGAGCGTCGGCTCCTGCTCCTTCAGCAGGGGTTCGAGGCCGCCGATGAGGCCGGCCGCCGGGTTGCCCGCCACGATCTCGTCATCGAAACCGCCCACCGACATGACGAAGCAGGTGCCGCCGCCATTCTGAAAGAACAGCCGCATGGCCTGGTGCATCAGGAAGCGGCCACCGGCCCGGCCGGCGGCGCGTGTCAGCCGGTACCTTTTCTCGCCGTGCCGGAAGTCGGTGTATTGCGCGCGCGGCTGCCGCATGTCGGGCAACGCGGGCGAAGCTGCTGCGGCATCCAGACGCTCGATCCCGAAACGGGCTGGCGCGGCACCGCCGAAGCACTGTTCGTATTCGGCCATCGACGTGATGCGCCTGGGCTTGCCTTGCAGTGGCTTGCCGCGGTCGCTGGCCGACGCGGTAGCGCCGACGAACGCCGGCACGGCCGTGGCCACCTCGACCACCGCGTGGGGGAAGGCGTCTTTTTCGACGCTGTAGACCCCGGGCGTTTTGAGCGTTGCCACGGTGGCTTCCGCGGCCTTGTCCAGCGCCGTCTGCGCGGCGAATCGCTCAGAGCTTGTGAACATATGAATCGTGCCCGCGCCGGGGTGGCCAAGGGCCCTGGGCAAGGCGCGGCGCGCGGCCCGGGCTCCGCGCCCGGGCAGGCGGCGCAACGCGGCCCAGGGCCCTTGGGTACCCCGGCCCGAAGGGTGAGGCCCCAGAACGGGCCCACTCTGCGTTGCAAGGCTTCGCCGGGGCCCAACCCCGACTGTGCCTTGCGCCTTGTTCGGGCCCGTTCTGGGGCCTCACGCGGGCACGATTCATATGTTCACAAGCTCTCAG
>JAYVTD010000058.1:0-6504 GCA_043774765.1 Rhizobacter sp.
TGAACAGCATGCCGACGGCGTTGCTGCCGAGCATGTCGAGCGCCCACCAGTCGGGTGAAACCATGGCCTCGTTGCGCACCCGCCTCGACGCCACCGCGCTCAACCTAAAGCCCGACATGGCCTACACCGACGTCTGGGCCGACACCAGCAAGAGCGGCGTGACCGCGCTCGCGTCGATCTCGGTCAAGTACACCGGCAACACCAACGCGGCCGACGACCTGGCGACCGCGGTGCCCACCAACGGCCTGATCAACTACCCCGACCACATCCAGCCGCTGTGGGCACGGGCCCGCGGCACGGCCGGTGCCAACACCTGCACCACCTGCCACGCCGACACGGTGAAGCTCGACCTTCGCGGTACCACCTCGGGCACCGGCCGCATCACCTCGTACGAAGAACTGCTGCTCGGCGACCCGGTGATCGACACCGCCACCGGCCTGCCGGTGACCCGCATCCGTGACGGCGTGCCGGAAATCGTGCGCGGCGTGGCGCTGGTCGAAACCATGTCGGGCAACGCCGCCGGCATGGCGCGCAGCAGCCGCCTGGCCGAGATCATGTTCGGTGAAACGCTCAAGGCCGGCGCCGCCGCCGCGACCGCGCACCCGAACCCGCCGGGCACGGCGCCGAACCACGCGTCGATGCTCAACGCTGCCGAGAAGCGCCTGATCACGGAGTGGATGGACCTCGGCGGCCAGTACTACAACAACCCGTTCGACGGTGGTGTGCGGGCCGCCACGGGCCTGAGCCAGACCGTGTTCGCCGCGCAGGTGTTCCCGATCCTGCGTTCGACCTGCGCCGCCAGTTGCCACCAGGCGACCGGCAGCGACCCGACCACGCCGACCGGGGCCAGCTTCCGCCAGAACCGCTTCGTGCTGACGGGCAGCCCGGAGGGTGACTTCAACGTCAGCCTGTCGATGATCTCCGACACCTGCCGCGCGGCGTCGAACTACCTGCTGAGCCGGCCGTCGACCGTGCCCCACCCGGCCGGTGCGACCGCTCAGGCCAGGGCGGTGTTGCCGGTGGGCAGTGCCAACTACAACACCATCGCCAACTGGATCAGCGGGGGTTGCCCGTAACCATGACGACTGCGCAACGAGATGAACGGGGGCAGCCGGCGCGACCCAGCCGCAGCGCGGCAGCCTGCCTGCTCGCGCTCGGCCTGGCCGCGTGCGGCGGTGACGGCAGCAACCCCATCGGCAACCCGCCCGAGGTCAGCAACCCGGTCGGCGTGACCGGCCAGAAGCTGTCGTTCGCGTACTTCCAGAAGTGCATCAACCCGATCTTCGTGGCGCGGTTGCAGATCAACATCGGCGGTTCGATCTCGACCAACACCTGTGCCGGCTCGGGTTGCCATGACAACACCACCGGCACCGGCGGTGCGCTG
This sequence comes from Rhizobacter sp., assembly GCA_043774765.1. Taxonomy (GTDB): domain Bacteria; phylum Pseudomonadota; class Gammaproteobacteria; order Burkholderiales; family Burkholderiaceae_C; genus LMDS01. The sequence goes on from JAYVTD010000058.1 coordinate 1,385, forward strand.
CGGGTGGTGGCCAACGCACAGTTGGTCGACCTGACGAATCCGGCCAACACGCCCGACGTGATTCGGGCCAGCGACATGTACAAGAACTTCTACTCGGCGCAGGGTTCGGTCGTGATCGGCTCGCCGACGCAGAGCCGCTTGCTTGCCAAGCCGCTGGTGCTCAATGTGCTGCACGGCGGTGGCCTGATCTTCGAGGACCTGCAGGACCCGAACGCGCGCTTGATGCAGTACTGGATGACGCACCCCGCGCCCAACGGGCAAGACGAGTTCAGCACCGCCACCTACAGCATGTTTACCCCTGCCGACCTGAGCGGCACGTGCAACACCCAATGAGTCCACTTCGCACCCGCCGTCCCGCTGGATTCAAGCCTCTTTCGAACCCGCTGCTTTCGCTCTGCCTGAGCGCGCTCTCGTTGGCCGCCGCGGCGCCGGCGCATGCCGCCGAACCGAACGAAGAGCGGGTCCAGGTGACCGACTCCTTCATCGAGCTGCGCACCGGCCCCGGGCGTGGTTATCCGATCCACTTCGTCGCCGCGCGCGAAGAATGGATCTCGATCGAACTGCGCCACACCGACTGGTACAAGGTGCGCACCTCGGGCGGCAAGATCGGCTGGGTCAACCGCGGCCAACTCGCCACCACCCTCAGCGAAGCCGGCAGCACGAAGAGTTTTCGCGACATCGCGCTCGACGACTACCTGCTGCGGCGGCTCGAGTTCGGTGCCGGCTGGGGCCGCTTCAAGGCCGAGCCGATGTTGAAACTCTGGGCCGGCTACAAGATGAGCGACACGCTCAGCCTGGAAGCAACCGCCGGGCAGGTGCAGGGCGTTTTTTCGGGCACGAACTTCTGGCACATCAACGTGCAGTCCGAGCCCTGGTCCGACCAGCGGATTTCGCCGTTCTTCGGCATTGGCGTGGGCCGCTTCAAGAACATCCCGAACACCAGCCTCGTGTCGGCTTCGAGCACCAACTCGAACCTGACGAACGCCACGCTCGGCGTGAAGTTCCACCTCACCGACCGCTTCGTCGCCCGCCTGGACTACAGCCTCTACACCGCCTACCTCTCCGACGCCCGCAGCAACCAGTACCGGGCGCTGAGCGCAGGCCTTTCCTTCTTCTTCTAAGGGCCGAAAAGTGACCATGCAAAAACCACATTCAGCCACCCTGGCACTGTTCGCCGCCCTCGTCGTGCTGCCCTTCGCCGCGACCGCGCAAGAGCAGAAGGCCGACCAGAAACCGCCGAACGAGCAGGTGATCGTGCCCGAGGTCGACCGGCGCCCGATCAAGCTGCCGAAGTTCCCTTCGAACGACTTCGAGATCGGCACATTCGCCGGCAGCTACGCCACCAAGAACTTCGGCACCAGCCTGGTCTACGGCGTGCGCCTGGGTTACCACATCACCGAAGACGTGTTCGTGCAGGCCGTCTACGGCCAGACCAAGGTCAGCGACGAATCGTTTCGGCAAATCCTGCCCGGCGGCATCTTCGTCAACCCGACCGAGAAGCTGAGCTACTACAACGTCTCGGCCGGCCTGAACGTGCTGCCGGGCGAAGTGTTCTTCCTCAGGAACCGCGCGTTCCCGTCGGCGATGTACCTCATCGGCGGCATCGGCAGCACCAGCTTCAACCAGCAGCGCCGCCAGACCTTCAACGTCGGCTTCGGCGCACGCGTGTTCCTGAAAGACTGGCTCTCGCTGCAGGTCGACATGCGCGACCACATCTTCTCGCTCGACCTGCTCGGCAAGCGCCAGAGCACGCAGAACCTCGAGTTCACGGGCGGCCTGAGTTTTTATTTCTGATCGGCGAACACGGCATGAACCTCTTCCTCAAGACCCACCTGCTGCGAAGCGCGCGCGCGCTGCTGGCCGCCACCGTCGGCGTGTGCGCCGTGGCTTACGCCGCGCCGATCGCGCCCGGTGCGCTGGCGCCCGACTTCACGTTGCGCACACTCGGCGGCCCGAACCTGCGCCTGCAGGAACAACGTGGCCGGGTGGTGCTCGTCAACTTCTGGGCCACCTGGTGCGCGCCGTGCCGCCAGGAGATGCCGCACCTGAGCAAGCTCTACGACAAGTACGGCTCGTCGGGCTTCGTATTGCTCGGCGTGAACGTCGATGACGACACCAAGAACGCCGTCGATCTGGCTGCCAAGCTCGGCCTGAAGTTCCCGGTCTCGCTCGACAGCGACAAGAAGGTCAGCCGCCTGTACGACCTGAGCGCCATGCCCTCGACCGTGTTGATCGATCGTGAAGGCCGCGTGCGCTACGTGCACCGCGGTTACCGCGACGGCTTCGAGAACACCTACGACCAGCAGATCCGGGGCCTGTTGAAAGAATGAACATGCTGCGTGCTCTTTTCAGCGGCGCATCGATCGCCGCACTCGCCTCGATGGCCTTGCTGTCGGGTTGTGCCATCGAGCCCTGGGTCAAGCCTTACGAGCGCGAGCGCCTGGCCGACCCGATGATGAAGTTCTCGCGCAACGGTCTGGCCGACAAACACCGCGACCACGTCTTCGAGGTGCGCGAAGGCGCACGCGGCGCCACCGGCGTGCAAGGGGGCGGCTGTGGCTGCAACTGAGCTGCGACACCAGGCGCAGGGCGTGTGGCGCCGGGCGCTGCGGTCGGTGTTCGCCTGGCGCCATGCGGCCAGCGCACCGCTCGCCGGCCTGCTCGGCGGCTTGATCGCGCCGGGTGCGGTGCAGGCCGTCGACCTGCCCGAAGACAGCGCCGACGCCTTGATCCACGTCTACGACGGCGGCGGCGTGCGCGCCATCGGCCCGGCCTTCCTGGTGCGCAAGAAGCTGCTCGACAAGGTCTCGCTCTCGGCCTCGTACTACATCGACTCGGTCAGCAACGCCTCGATCGACGTCGTGACCACCGCGAGCCCGTACAAGGAAACCCGCCGCGAATACGGCTTCGGCGTCGACTACGTGGTGCGCGATTCGACCATGACGCTGGCGTTGACGAGCAGCAAGGAGCCCGACTACACGGCCGACTACCTGAGCCTCGACGTCGCGCAGGAAGTGTTCGGTGGCATGTCGACCGTGAGCCTCGGTTTCACGCGCGGCGCCGACAAGGTCGGCAAGAAAGGCGTCGGCTTCTTCGACGACGCCACGCACTGGAAATACCGGCTCGGCCTGACGCAGATCCTCACGCCCGCGTGGCTGATGAGTGCGAACTTCGAGGCCGTCTCCGACGACGGTTTCCTCGGCAGCCCGTATCGCGTGGCGCGTGTGTTCGGTGCCACCGTGCCGGAGCGCAACCCGCGCACCCGTACCGGCCGGGCGATGAAGTTCCGCGTCATAGGCGACCTCGGTTCGCGCAACGCGATGCGGGCCGAATACCGCTACTACTGGGACACCTGGGCGATCCGCGCCCACACCGTCGAGTTCGGCTACAGCCGCTACTTCGGCGACGCCTGGCTGGCCGACGCGAGCCTGCGCTACAACACCCAGCAGCGTGCGCTGTTCTACAGCGACAACGCCACCACGGAAACGGTTTACGTCTCGCGCAACCGGCAACTCGGCACCTACAACACCATCGGTCTCGGCGGCAAGCTCTCGTACAAGATGGCCAAGTTGCAGGGCAAGTACGAAGTCAAGCTCAACGGCTCGTACGAGCGTGTGCGCTTCAAGTACAGCGATTTCACCGACGTGCGGACCGGCAAGCCCTACAGCTTCGACGCCGATGTGCTGCAGCTCTTCGTGTCGGCAACCTTTTAAGAGAGTGGGCGCCATGTTGTATCGATCCTCCGGGTTTTTTGCCGCCGCTTTTGTGGTGACCGTGGCCACGCTTTCGGCCGTCTTGCCCGCCCAGGGCGCCGATGCCCCGGCCAAGCCTGCGGCGGCTGCGAGCGCCCCGGTGGCCGCCGCCGCTGCCAGCGCACCGCTCGGGGGCCTCGACGCTCGCATCCAGGACGCGAAGGGCGACGTGATCAAGCTCAACCGCGACCTGCTCGTGCTCGAGGAAGAACTGCTGTTCCCGGCCAACACGCAGGTGGCGCTGTTCGTCTCGATGGACGTGGGCAAGCTCTTCTCGCTCGACTCGGTGCAGATCAAGCTCGACGACAAGCTGGTCGCGAACTACCTCTACACGCCGCTCGAAGTCGAAGCGCTTCACCGCGGTGGTGTGCAGCGTGTCTACCTCGGCAACCTGAAGGCCGGCACGCACGAGATCGTCGCCTTCTTCACCGGCCAGGGCCCGCACGAGCGCGACTACAAACGCGCCACCACCGTCAAGTTCGACAAGGGTACCGACCCGAAGTACATCGAGCTGCAAATCAAGGACTCCACGGCCAAGTTGCAGCCCGAGTTCGAAGTCAAGGTCTGGCAGTAAACCTCCATGCACCCGAGAGCGATCCGAAAGAGCGCCGCTTTGCGGCTGTGCGCCACCGCGCTTGCCGTGGCGGGCTTGTGGCCCGGTGCGGCGGCGGCCGCGTGGTGGCCCTTCAACAGCGCTGCGCCCGAAGCGCCGACCGCGCATGTGGTTCAAGACCCGCACTACGGCGACACGCTGTTCCATTTTTTCAAGGGCCGCTACTTCACCGCCGTGACCGGCCTGATGGTGTCGCAGCACTTCGAGCGCGTGTCGAGCCACGCCGACGAAGCCGAGGTGCTGCGCGCCGGCCTGTTGCTGTCGTACGGCCTGCACCGCGAAGCCGGCGCGATCTTCGCGAAGCTGATCGAGAAGGGCAGCGCGCCCGCGGTGCGCGACCGGGCCTGGTTTTACCTGGCCAAGATCCGCTACCAGCGCGGTTTTCTGTCCGAAGCCGAACAAGCTGTCGACCAGGTCGAGAACAACCTGCCGCCCGATCTGGAAGAAGAGCGCGGCCTGCTCAAGGCCAACCTGCTGATGGCGCGCGGCGACTACGCCAGCGCGGTCACTGCGCTCGAAGGCCTGGCCAAGGGCACCGGCACCGCCGGGGCCTATTCGCGCTTCAACCTCGGCGTGGCGATGATCCGCAACGGAAACCTCGAAGCTGGCAGCAAGCTGCTCGACGAACTCGGCCGCGCGCCTGCCGCCAACGAGGAATACCGCAGCCTGCGTGACAAGGCCAACGTGGCGCTCGGTTTTGCGGCATTGCAGGCCGAACGCCCCGAAGACGCGCGCCGCGCGCTCGAGCGGGTGCG
>JAYVTD010000059.1:0-7872 GCA_043774765.1 Rhizobacter sp.
GTTTACTATACGCCCAAGTACATCGTGGACTACATCGTCCAAAACACCGTCGGTAAACTGCTGGACGGCAAGACACCGAAAGAGGCCGCGAAGATCAAGGTCCTTGATCCCGCCTGCGGATCAGGGTCATTTCTCATTGGCGCGTACCAGTTCCTGCTCGACTGGTATCTGGCGGCCGCGCATGAAGTTCAGGCTCTTGATCTTGATCTTGCTGCGCACCAGATCGTTGGTGGCAGCGCGGCCCCATTCACCGGCACCGCTCTCGCCCTTGGCCAGCACTTCGAGGTTGTCGTCCAGCGCGCCCATCCAGGGGCTCATCTTTTCTTCCTCGTTGCCGGGCAGAAAGCCGATATCTTCACCGACCGGTACGGTGACGCGGGTGACGATGATCTCGCTGTAGCGGCGGTCGTCCATCACCTGGGACAGGCCGGCGGCCAGGGTCATCAAGGTCTTGCCCGCGCCACCGGCCGCGCACACCGCCCCGCTGCTCAAACTGGCCAGCAGCGCGGCACCCGCGCCGGCCTTGTTCGCGCCAGTCACGCCGCCCGCCGTGCAGCTTGCCAAGCCAGCCGCCCGGCCGGTCGTCAAGCCGGCACCGAAGGCCCGCCCGGTTCGCAAAACCGGCACGGAGCCTGCCAAGCTCTTCGTGCTCGACACCAATGTGCTGATGCACGACCCAATGAGCTTGTTCCGTTTCGAGGAACACGACATCTACCTGCCGATGATCACGCTCGAAGAGCTGGACGGTCACAAAAAGGGCATGACCGAGGTCTCGCGCAATGTGCGCCAGGTCAGCCGCGAGCTGGATCAATTGGCCGCCAGCCTGAAGACCAGTTCGCTGGAGGAAATGGCCAAGGGACTGCCGCTGGCCCACACCGGCCACCGCGATGCCGGGGGCAAGTTGTTCTTCCAGACCGAGTTGATCGACGCACCGCTACCGGTCGGTCTGCCCCAGGGCAAGGCGGACAACCAGATCCTGGGTGTCGTCAAGGCGCTCAAGCTCAAGGAGCCGAACCGCGACGTGGTGCTGGTGTCCAAAGACATCAATATGCGCATCAAGGCGCGCGCGCTGGGCCTGGCGACCGAGGACTACCGCAACGACAAGACGCTGGAAGACTCCGACCTGCTCTACACCGGCGTGCAGGCGCTGCCGGCCGACTTCTGGGAGCGCCACGGCAAGACGATGGAAAGCTGGAGCCAAGGCGGCATCACGTTCTACCGGATCAGCGGGCCGCTGGTGCCCTCGCTGATGATCAACCAGTTCGTCTACCTGGAAACGCCGGGCGCCGCCGCGCTTTACGCCCGAGTCACCGAGATCACTGGCAAGACAGCGGTCCTTAAAACGTTACGCGACTACGCCCACATCAAGCACGCAGTGTGGGGCGTCACCGCGCGCAACCGCGAGCAGAACTTCGCGCTGAACCTGCTGATGGACCCGGACTGCGACTTCGTCACGCTGGCCGGCACGGCCGGCACCGGCAAGACGCTGATGACGCTGGCCGCCGGCCTGTCGCAGGTGCTGGACGAGCGCCGCTACACCGAGATCATCGTCACCCGCGTGACCGTGCCGGTGGGCGACGACATCGGCTTTTTGCCCGGCACCGAAGAAGAAAAAATGGGCCCGTGGATGGGCGCGCTGGACGACAACCTGGAAGTGCTGGCGCGAACCGATGCGAGCGCCGGTGAATGGGGCCGCGCGGCCACGAATGATCTGGTTCGCTCGAAGATCAAGATCAAGAGCCTGAACTTCATGCGCGGGCGCACCTTCCTGAACAAGTTCGTCCTCATCGACGAGGCCCAGAACCTCACGCCCAAGCAGATGAAGACGCTGATCACGCGCGCCGGGCCGGGCACGAAGATCGTCTGCCTGGGCAACCTGGCGCAGATCGACACGCCCTACCTGACCGAAGGCAGCTCAGGCTTGACCTTCGCCGTCGACCGCTTCAAGGGCTGGCCGCATTCCGGCCACGTGACGCTGGCGCGCGGCGAGCGTTCGCGGCTCGCCGACTTCGCTTCCGAGGTGCTGTAACGACGCGACGTGCGGTAGCGTTCTACCGCCACCGCACGCTTCGTCAGCCCGCCATCAGGTGCTTTGCCAGCGCGTGGTAGGCCGGCAGCGTCGTCGGGTCGATACCCATGTTGCCGGCGATGTGGTGCGAGGCGAAACGCGCGATCACCATCTCTGCCTTCGGGTCGATATAGATGCCCTGGCCGTGGATGCCACGCGCGCAGTACGCGCCGTGTTCGTTGTGCGAGACCCACCACATGTCGCGGTAACTCCAGCCCGGCAGGGTGACGTAACCGGCCTGCGCGAAGTGCGCCGGGTCGGCCCCGCCGCTGATGTCGGCCACAGCGGCTGAAGGCACGAGCCGGCGGCCATTGATCACGCCGTCGTTGCGCATCAGTTCACCGAAGCGGGCCAGGTCGCGCAAGCAGCAGTTCAGGCCGCCACCAGCGAACTCGGTGCCGGTGCTGTCGACCATCAGTTCGGCGTCCTGCTCGGCGCCGATCTGCGACCAGAAACGCTGCCGCAGCAACTCGCCCAGAGGCACGCCAGTGACGCGGCGCAGGATCCAGCCCAGCACGTCGGTGTTGACGGTCTTGTACGTAAACGCCTGGCCGTGAGGCCCGGCCTGACGCAACGTGCCCAGGTAATCGTAGAAACTCTGCGGGCCGGCGTAGTCAGGCGGGCGCGACAGGATGCTGCCGGCGCGGCCGTGCTGCCAGATCTCGGCGTCGGGGTTGGTGTAGTCCTCGGAATAGTGGATGCTGCTCGTCATGTCGAGCACCTCGCGCAGCCGCGCGCTGCCCAGGCCGCTGCCGGCCAGCTCAGGCAAATAGTCGCTGACGGGCGCCTGCGGGTCGAGCCGCCCTTCGGCAACCAGCGACGCGGCGATGGTGCCGAAAAACGACTTCGTCACCGACCACGCGATGTGCGCGCGGTGCGAGGCCAGCGCGCCGAAGTAACGCTCGTGCACGATGCGGCCGCGGTGCAGCACCACGATGCCGTCGGTGTAATTGGCGTCGAGCGACTCCGCCCAGGTCATCGTTTCGGATCGGCCGATCGGCGTGAAGATCACCGCGTCGATGTCGTCTCGGTCGGCCCGTGGCAAGACACTCACCGGGCCGTCGCCACGCGACACGTTCGTCGTCGGCAGCAGCCGCCGGATGTTCGAGTAGGCCCAGCGCAGCTTCGGGAAGCTGTACATGCCACCGTCGTCGAAACGCACCTGAAGTTCCGGCGGCGGCGGCGCGCCCTGCATCCAGCCCAGCAGGTTGGGGTCGCTGGCGGCAGCGTTCAGGTGTTCGACGAGGGCGGGTGCGGTTGCAGTGGTGTCGGTCATGGTGCCCGCATTCTGGGGCAGCCACAGATGCCGGGATTCACGCCGGTCCGATGAGGTCGGCGATCTGCTGCAGCGCGGCCGGGTCGTCCATCGTCGTCAGGTCGCCCGGGTCGCGCCGCTCGCACACGGCCTGGATCGCGCGGCGCAGCATCTTGCCCGAGCGGGTCTTCGGCAGCAGCGTCACGAAGTGCACACGCGCCGGCCGCGCCAGCGCGCCGAGCTGCTGATCGACCGTCTTCATGATTTCGCCCTCGAGCCGGAGCCGAACCGTGGCCTCGGCGCCCAGCGCCGAATCCTTCAGCACCACGAACGCCATCGCCACCTGGCCCTTCAGCGCATCCGCCACGCCGACCACGGCCACCTCAGCCACGGCGGCGTGGCTGGAGATGCTCTCTTCGATCTCGCGTGTGCCCAGGCGGTGGCCGGCGACGTTGATCACGTCGTCGGTGCGGCCGAGGATGAAGTAGTAGCCCTCGGCGTCGCGCACTGCCCAGTCGAAGGTGTTGTAGCGCTGCTTCCCGGAGAAATCGCTCCAGTAGGTCGTCACGAAGCGTGCGTCGTCGCGCCACACCGTCTGCAGGCAACCGGGCGGCAGCGGCCCCTCGATCGCGAGCACGCCTTTGCGGTCGGGCTCGGTGATCTCCTGGCCCGTCGACTCGTCGATCAGCTTCACGTCGTAGCCGTACATCGCCACGCCGGGGCTGCCGAACTTGCTGGGCTTTTTCTCCACGCCGTTGGCGATGGTCAGGATCGGCCAGCCCGATTCGGTTTGCCAGTAGTTGTCGATCACCGGTTTGCCGAGCGCTGCGGCGATCCACTGCGCGGTGGGCTCGTCGAGCGGCTCGCCGGCGAGGAACAGCGCGCGCAGCGAACTCAGGTCGTACTGGTGCAGGAACTTCTCGTCGTGTTTTTTCAGCACCCGCACCGCGGTCGGCGCGCTGAACATCACGCTCACTTTGTACTTCTCGACCAGCTGCCACCAGATGCCCGCATCGGGCCGGGTCGGCAGGCCTTCGTACATGATCGTCGCCATGCCGTGGATCAGCGGTCCGTAGATGATGTAGCTGTGGCCGACGACCCAACCGATGTCGCTAGTGGAAAAGTAGGTTTCGCCCGGCTCGCCGCAGAAGATGTGCTTCATGCTCGCGGCCATCGCCACCGCGTAGCCGCCGGTGTCGCGCTGCACGCCCTTGGGCTTGCCGGTCGTGCCGCTGGTGTAGAGCGTGTAGCTAGGGTGGTCGGAGGCAAGCCACACGCAGGGCACCACGGCTCCGAGGTGCTGCTCGCGCAGGTCGGCATAACTTTCATCACGCTCGGCGGTCGAGGCCATCGGCGCCAGGCCGCGGTCGACCATCAAGACCCTGGAAGGCTTGTGCGAGGCGAGGCGGATCGCCTCGTCGAGCAGGTGTTTGTAAGGCACGATCTTGCCCGAGCGGCTGCCGGCGTCGGCGCTGACGATCAGCGTCGGCTCCGCGTCGTCAATGCGGCTGGCCAGGCTGCCGCTGGCGAAACCGCCGAACACCACGCTGTGGATCGCGCCGATGCGAGCGCACGCCAGCATCGCGAAAGCGGCCTGCGGAATCATCGGCATGTAGATCAGGACCCGGTCGCCCTGCTTCACGCCAAGCGAAAGCAGGATCGCCGCCATGCACTGCACTTCGGCGTGCAGCTCGCGGAAGCTGTAGACACGCTCTTCGTCGGTTTCGGTCGACACGTAGACCAGTGCGTTCTGGTCGGCACGGTCCTTCAGGTGCCGGTCGACGGCGTTGTGGCACAGGTTGGTCGTGCCACCGACGAACCAGTTGGCGAACGGCGGGCGGCTGGTGTCGCAGACCTGCGTGAACGGTGTGTGCCAGTCAATCAGCGCCGCCTGCTCGGTCCAGAACCCGTCGCGGTCGGCGAGCGAACGGCGGTGAAAGTCGGCGTAGGAGGTCGTGCTTGCAGCGTTCATGGCGTGGATGTCTCTTTGTGGTGCGCCCGGAGCGTAAGGGCGCTTGCTGTCTTGCAGCTTGCACTCCATGGTGCACCAGACCGTGCATCAGGTGTTGCACGTGGCCCGTTCCGAGCGGCGTTCCAAGTGGTGCACCAGCACTCACATCAGGTCACAAATCAACGCCAAGTCCTTGTCCAATATGAGATTTTCTGGTTTGACGCGAGCCGCTCGTTGACGTATCCTGCGCCCGATGCTGAAATGCCGGCCCGCCCTCATGACCGCCGTTCGCCGCCACTTGTGCGCGTCCGCGCTGGTGCTGGTGAGCGCAGCCGCATCGGCCGGCCCCGATGCCGTCGACGGCGTGAGCCGCTACCTGATCGAGAACGGCATGCTCACGGCGCCGGATTCGAGCGACGCGCCGGCAGCCAAGACCGAATACGCGCTGGTCGGCCGGATTCGCGACAAGGCCTCCGACATGGTGCTCACCGCCATGAATTTTCTCGGCGTGCCTTATCGCCGCGGTGGCAGTTCGGCCGAGCGCGGCTTCGACTGCAGCGGCTTCACGCGCCACGTGTTCGAGATGAGTGTCGGCTTGGTGCTGCCACGCCGCGTCGACGAGCAGGCCACCGCGCCAGGTCTGATCAAGGTCAAACGCGAGGAACTCAAACCCGGTGACCTGGTGTTCTTCAACACCCTGAAGCGCACCTTCTCGCATGTCGGCATCTACGTCGGCGACGGCAAGTTCATTCACTCGCCGCGCACCGGGGGCGAGGTGCGCGTCGAAGACATGCGCTTCACCTACTGGGCCAAGCGTTTCACCGGCGCACGGCGTGCAGAGCCGGTGGCCGCCGACCCGCACGCTGCCGTCTCCGCTGCGCCGGTGCTCGGCGCGCACTGAGCTGCGCCGCCGCGCGGCCGGCCGGGTTGTTCTGCGGCAGGCACAATCCGGTCATGACAGACCGCGTCATCCCCCTCGCCGACTTGCGCTACGCCGCCAGCCTGCCGCGCATTCCGCTGGTCGAGACCCCTCCGATCGGCCTGCTCGGCGACACACTCGGCCGGCCGCTGCGCGACCTGCGCATCTCGGTCACCGACCGCTGCAACTTCCGCTGCAGTTATTGCATGCCCAAGGAAGTGTTCGACAAGCACTACAGCTTCCTGCCGCACTCGTCGCTGCTGAGTTTCGAAGAGATCACACGCACCGCGAAACTGTTCGTCGCGCACGGCGTGCGCAAAATCCGCCTGACCGGCGGCGAGCCGCTGCTGCGCAAAAACCTCGAAATTTTGATCGGCATGCTGAACCAGCTGCGCACGCCCGACGGTGAGCCGCTCGACCTGACGCTGACGACCAACGGCTCGGTGCTGGCGCGCAAAGCACAGGCGCTGAAAGACGCCGGCCTGCAGCGTGTGACGGTCAGCCTCGACGCGCTCGACGATGCCATCTTCCGCCGCATGAACGATGCCGACTTCCCGGTGCATGAAGTGCTCGAAGGCATCGAGGCGGCGCAGAAGGCCGGCCTCGGCCCGATCAAGGTCAACATGGTGGTCAAGCGTGGCACCAATGACTCGCAGATCCTGCCGATGGCGCGCCACTTCAAGGGCACGCCGGTCGTGCTGCGTTTCATCGAGTACATGGACGTCGGTGCCACCAACGGCTGGCGCATGGACGAGGTGCTGCCTTCGGCCGAGGTGATCGAGCGCATCGCTGCCGAGTTCCCGCTCGAACCGATCGGTGCGAACGTCAGCGGCGAAACCGCCGAGCGCTGGTGCTACCGCGACGGCAGCGGCGAGATTGGCGTGATCTCCAGCGTGACGCAGGCCTTCTGCCACGACTGCAACCGCGCCCGGCTGTCGACCGAAGGCAAACTCTTCCTGTGCCTGTTCGCAAGCCACGGCCACGACCTGCGCGCACTGCTGCGCGGAGGCCACAGCGACGCACAGATCGCCGGCGCGATCGGGCTGATCTGGCAGGCGCGCGACGACCGTTACTCGGAGCTGCGCAGCACCGGCGGTGGCCTTGACACGCCCGGCGCCGAACCGCGTGAGCGCCGGGTCGAGATGCACTACATCGGCGGCTGAGGCCGCGGAGTTGCTGATGTGCCTGCTTGCCCGCGTCGTTCTTGCCTGCTGCATGGCGGCCTCAATCGTGCCCGCGGCACTGGCGCGCGACGAAGCGCCGAGCACGGCCGCACAGACGCTCGTGCCGTTCAGCTCCGAAGAAGGTTTGGCGCGGCTCGTGCGTTCGACGGCCAAGGTGGATTTCCCTGCGTTGGCGAACCAGTTCGAGCCGCAATCGAACGGCGCATTCTGCGGGCCGACCACCACCGCCATCGTGCTCAACACCGTGCGCGGCCGCAGCCCAGACCTACCCCGCGACCGCAGCCGGCTGCGCCCCGAAGACTTCCAGTTCGCACCGGCCGGCTTCGACCCGTCGGTACCGCGCTTCACGCAGGACAACGTGATCGGCAAGAGCCTGAAGACCCGCGCGCAGGTGCTCGGCGAACCTGTCGTGATCAACGGCAAGCAGATGCGCGACTTCGGCTACCAGCTGCGCCAGCTCGACGAGCTGTTGCGCGCGCACGACCTCGCCACCCG
>JAYVTD010000060.1:0-2770 GCA_043774765.1 Rhizobacter sp.
GTCAAGACCGCTGAAGGACAGGCTGAGTTGAGCACCCGTGCGCGTCGCGTGAGCCAGCGCCACCGCACGGTGCTGTTCCTCGTCGACGGCCGCCGCAGCGAATCCGACATCATTGCGCTGGCCGCGCAGGCCGGCGTGCAGCAGAGCTGTTTCGACGAACTGGTGGAGCAGGGCTTCATCATGCGCGCCCACCCCACGTTTTCACTGGTGATCGACGAGCCCGCGGCCGAGCCCGACGTGTTGCACATCGAATTGCCGATCGGCGGCGAAGACTCCTCGCTGATCCCTTTGCCGGCCGCGCGCACGCTGCAGCCCGATTCTGTCTCGCTCGACTCCATCGCCGGCCACACCTGCGCCGCCAATTCCTGGTTGCCTTCCGACCACGCGGCGCTCCAGCGCAGCGACCCTGCGTTTGCCGAGGCGCGGCTGATCCTGATGCGCGAGGTGCGCAGCCAGGCGCCGGTGACGGGCTCGCTGACCTTGCTGAAGCTGCGCCGTGCGCACAGCCGCGCCGAGCTGGCGGGCTTGCTCGGCGAGGTCGAGGTGCGCTTGCGCAAACCGCACCGGTCGATCACCGTCGACCACACCCTCGCGCGCGTGCGGCAACTGCTCGGCGCGCAGACCGGCTCCCGGTTCGAGCCGGCCTGACGCCGCCCAACGGCTTACACTGCGCCGAAATCGACCCCGGCGCAGCCTTGCTCGCCGGCCTGTTGGGCAGCGCCGAGAGTACACGCATGAGCTTCCTCGCCATCGACATCGGCAACACACGCCTCAAGTGGGCGCAGTACGGCTCGCCGCAGCCGGGTGCGGTGCTGCTGGCGCACGGGGCGGTGTTTCTCGAGACCATCGATCGTCTGGCCGACAACGAATGGCGCAGCTTGCCTGCGCCGTCGAGCATGCTCGGCTGCGTGGTGGCCGGCGAGGGCGTGAAGCGCCGCGTCGAAGAGCAGCTCGAACTCTGGGACCTCGAGCCGCGCTGGGTTTCGTCCGGGAAGCAAGCCTGCGGCGTGGTCAACAGCTACGACCACCCGACGCGCCTGGGCGTGGACCGCTGGGTCGCGCTGATCGGCGCCCGCCACCGCGTGCTGGCGCAGGGCCGGCCGCGGCCGGCCCTCGTGGTGATGGTGGGCACGGCCGTGACCGTCGATGCACTCGATGCCAGCGGGCGTTTTCTCGGCGGCCTGATCCTGCCCGGCTTCGGTCTGATGCTGCGCGCGCTCGAAATGGGCACGGCCGGGCTGAAAGCGCCCACCGGCGAGGCCGTCGACTTCCCCACCAACACCAGCGACGCGCTGATGAGCGGTGGCTCCGACGCGATCGCCGGCGCCGTCGAGCGCATGCACCGCAAGCTGCTCGCGCGCACCGGCGAGGCGCCGGTGTTGATCATGACCGGCGGCGCGGCCGTCAAGCTCGCGCCGATCACCGACCTGCGGTTCGAGACGATCGACACCCTGATCTTCGAGGGGCTGCTGCAGCTGCAGTCGCACCGCCTCGCGATGTGAGACGAAGGAGACTGGCGTGTTCGAGTACAAAGCCGAGATCGTGTGGGAGCGTGCGCCGGACGAAGACTTCCTCGCCAACCGCTACAGCCGCCGGCATGACATGCGCTTCGATGGTGGGGCCGTGGTGGCGGGTTCTTCGTCACCCCATTCGGTGCCGCAGCCGATGTCGGACGCTTCGGCGGTCGACCCCGAAGAAGCCTTCGTCGCCTCGCTGTCGAGCTGCCACATGCTGTGGTTTCTGGCGATCGCGGCCAGGCGCAGGTTCTGCGTCGACCGCTATGTCGACGCCGCGGTCGGCGTGATGGAAAAGAATGCCCAGGGCAAGGTGGCGGTGACGCGCGTGACGCTGCGGCCCGAGGTGACTTTTTCGGGCGACAAGAGACCGACCCGCGCCGACATCGAGCACCTGCACCACACCGCACACGACGAGTGCTACATCGCCAATTCGGTCAAGACCGAAGTGCTGTGCGAGCCGGTGTTCCGGGACTGACGCATAGGAGGCTGTCGGGCTTTGGGTCGGGCCCGCGTTGGGCCTGCAAAGGGGTGCAGGCTAGGCGCAAAGCGCAGCGATACCCGAAGGTATCGCGAGCATTTGCAACGACGCATGCACCTCTTGGCAGGCCCAACCCGAAGGGCCGGGGCGAGTTGCGGCGCCAGGCGTCGTTGCCAACTCGTTGTGTGGCTTGGCCACACGCCTCGTCGGCGCCTAGCCTGGCACCGCAACTCGCCCCGGCGCGGGCCCGACCCAAAGCCCGACAGCCTCCTAGAGGATGTAGCGCGACAGGTCTTCGTTTTTCGCCAGCTCGGCGAGTTTGTCGTTGACTTCGCCGGCGCCCACGCTGACGGTCTGCCCGCCGCGGTTCGGCGCATCGAAACTCACTTCGTCGAGCAGCCGCTCCATCACGGTCGACAAGCGCCGCGCGCCGATGTTCTCGGTGCGTTCGTTGACGTCGTAGGCGATCTGCGCCACGCGCCGGATCGCGTCGGGTTGCAATTGCAGCGTCACACCTTCGGTCGCGAGCAGCAGCGTGTACTGCTTGACGAGGCTGGCATGGGTCTGCGTCAGGATGGCCTCGAAGTCGTCCACGCTCAGCGGGCCGAGCTCGACGCGGATCGGGAAACGCCCCTGCAATTCCGGAATCAGGTCGCTCGGTTTGCTGAGGTGAAACGCGCCCGAGGCGATGAACAGCATGTGGTCGGTCTTGACCATGCCGTACTTGGTGTTCACGGTCGTGCCTTCGACCAGCGGCAGCAGGTCGCGCTGCACA
>JAYVTD010000061.1:0-2067 GCA_043774765.1 Rhizobacter sp.
TGCTGCAAAGATTTGGAGGCGTGCGCGGGGTCGGGCACGCGAGCGTCGAAGACCTGCTCACGGTCGACGGCATATCGAAAGAACTGGCAGAGGAAATCTATCGTGCTTTGCATTGACCGGCGTCTGCGTCTGGGCCTCGCGGGCCTGAGTGTTTTGGCGGGTTGTTCTTCTTCACCGTCGCCGTCTCCCGCGCCGGCGCCGGTGCCGGCGCCGGTGGCAGCATCCAGCAAGACCAGCGCAGCAGTGGCCGCGAAGGTGCCGGCGCCTGGATCGGTGCGCCTGGCTGCACCGGGGGCGGTGCGCAATTGGAACGAACTGCGCAAGCAGGCGGCACAGCGCCTCGTTGCGGCCAACCCCGGTGGCACCTACCTGGGTGTGCCGCCGGAACCCCTGCTCGCGATCCCGGTGCTTGAGGTCGAGCTCAACGGCGATGGCAGCATCCGCCGAATCGAAACCCTGCGCCAGCCGCGCGAAGCCAAGGACACCATCCAGCTTGCGGTCGATGCGCTGCACCGTGCCGCGCCGTTCGGCGACGTCTCGCGCCTGCCCAAGCCCTGGCGGTTTACCGAGTCCTTTCTCTTCAACGACGACCGCAAGTTCAAACCGCGCACACTCGATTGAAGCCGGGCGAGAATCGCGCCCGAAGTTAGTCACAATGGATGGATGTTTTTCAATCTCCCCACGCTGCTGACCTGGGCGCGCATCGTCGCCATTCCGCTGGTCGTCGGCGTCTTTCAACTGCCGCTGGGCGAGGCTGACCGCAACCTGATCGCCACCGTGCTGTTCGTGGTGGTGGCGCTGACCGACTGGGCCGACGGTTACCTGGCCCGCAGGCTGAACATGACATCGTCGTTCGGCGCCTTCCTCGACCCGGTGGCCGACAAGTTCCTCGTCTGCGCCGCGTTGCTCGTGCTGGTCGAACTCGACCGGGTGCAAAGCCTGATCGCGCTGGTCATCATCGGCCGCGAGATCGCGATCTCGGCGCTGCGCGAATGGATGGCGCAGATCGGTGCGTCGCGCAGCGTCGCGGTGCACATGCTGGGCAAGGCCAAGACCGTGGTCCAGATGATCGCGATCCCGTTCCTGCTGTACCACGGCACGCTCTTCGGCGTGATCGACACCCAGCAGTGGGGCACGGTGCTGATCTACGCGTCGGCGGTGCTGACGATCTGGTCGATGGTGTATTACCTGCAGAAGGCGCTGCCCGAAATTCGCGCCAAGGTTCGTTAGAGGTGCAGGGCAGCCAGTCCGACCGCCAGCGTGCGCTGGTTCGGTCCATGCCGTGGGTGTTCGTGCTCATCTGGAGCACGGGTTTCGTGGCGGCGCGCTTCGGCATGCCGCATGCGCCGCCAATGAGTTTTCTGGCGCTGCGTTACGCCCTCTCGTTATTGTGTTTTGTCGTCTGGATCAGCCTTGCGGGCGTCGATTGGCCGCGCGGCCGTAGAGAGTGGCTGCACCTCGCTGTCGTCGGCGTGTTGATTCACGCCGCCTACCTCGGCGGCGTGTGGTCGGCGGTGAAGGCGGGCATCGGCGCCGGCACCGTCGCACTGCTGGTGGGCTTGCAGCCGGTGCTCACCGCGGTCTGGACGGCATGGGCCGGCTCGGGGTCGAACCAGGCGCGTGTCTTGACGCGCCAGTGGTTGGGCCTGCTGCTCGGCCTGATCGGCCTCGTGCTCGTGGTGTGGCCCAAGCTCGGCGGCGGCGAGGTGACGCTGTGGAACCTGGCGCTCGCCGTGTTCGCGCTGATCGGCATCACGGTCGGCACGCTGTACCAGAAGCGCTTCGTCGCACCCTGTGATGTTCGCAGTGCGAGCGCGGTGCAATTGCTGGCCGCGCTCGTCGTCACCGCGCCGCTCGCCGCGCTCGAGGCCGAGCCCGTCGTCTGGCACCCGCACATGATCGGCGCGATGACCTGGTCGGTGTTGGTGCTGACTCTCGGCGGCAGCTCGCTGCTCTACATGTTGTTGCAACGCGGCGCGGCCACGCGCGTCACGAGCCTCATGTACCTGGTGCCGCCATGCACTGCGTTGATGGCCTGGGCCCTGTTCGGAGAATCGTTCACACCGC
>JAYVTD010000062.1:0-2513 GCA_043774765.1 Rhizobacter sp.
GCGAACATCGACGTCGACGTGATCATCCAGAACATCTCGCACGACGGCCGCACCGACTTCTCGTTCACCGTGCACCGCAACGACTATCAGCGCACGATGGACCTGCTCAAGGCCAGGGTGCTGCCCGTGACCGGCGCGACCGATCTGGTCGGCGACGCGAAGATCTGCAAAGTCAGCATCGTCGGCATCGGCATGCGTTCGCACGTAGGCGTGGCCAGCCGCATGTTCCGCGTGCTGAGCGAAGAGGGCATCAACATCCAGATGATCACCACGAGCGAGATCAAGACCAGCGTCGTGATCGACGAGAAGTACATGGAACTCGCGGTGCGCGCCCTGCACAAGGCCTTCGACCTCGACCAGCCGCCGGCGGCGTACTGATCGGGACGGCTGCACACGGAGGTTAGAATGCGCGCTGCGCGCTGCGTGCTGATGTGAATGGAGCTGTGACCGAGTGGCCGAAGGTGCTCCCCTGCTAAGGGAGTATGTGGGCAAAACCTGCATCGAGGGTTCGAATCCCTCCGGCTCCGCCAGAAGTGCCTATGAGAAGGCCCCGCAAGGGGCCTTTTTCATGGCCAGACGCGACCCGCGCGGCCCTCCGCGGCATGCATGTCAGGCGCAGTTCTCCGGGGCCAGGATTGCCGGTTGTCTTACGCTGCCACCGATGTCCGGATTCGATACTTCGATGCATCGCTCATCACCCGATGCGCGCCGGAGTCACGCCATGCCGATGCTTCAACCTCGTTCGCCCGTTGCGATGCCGCCTTCTGGCGCTTCCAGGCTGACCTTCAGACGCCTGCGGCGCCCGACGCGCCTGCCGACGATGGGTACGGCGACGCCGTGGAGCCACTGGGTGTCGTGGTTGTCGCGAGTCGTCGGTCGATGACGCCCATCAACACTTTTGACAGGATCAGACATGAGTGACGAAACCAGCCTGCCGGGCGACAACGCCGGCGACCGCGAAAAATTGTGGGCGCTGATCAAGGGCATCCGATTCGCGATGTTCACGACACGCCACCACAACGGCCACCTGCACTCGCGGCCGATGACCACGCAGAACAGCGCGGTCGAAGAAGACTCGAGCCTGTGGTTCTTCATGTCGCGCAAAGGCGAGCCGGTGGCCGACCTGGTCACGGACCCGGTCGTGAACGTGGTCTACGCCGACCCGGGTGAAGACAGCTACGTGTCGGTTTCCGGCATCGCCGCGGTCATCGAAGACGCAGCGAAGAAGCGCCAGCTCTGGAGCAAGCTGAACGAAGCCTGGTTCCCCGGTGGTCCGACTGACCCCGATCTCGCGCTGGTTCAGGTCAGGATCATGCATGCGAACTTCTGGGACGTGAAGGAAAGCCAGATCGTCCAGCTGTTCAAGATGGCCAAGGCTGCAATCACCGGCACGCCGCCCACGGGCATGGGCGAGCACGGCGAGATCCGCATGCGCTGAGCGTGGCATGTCTGTCTTCTTCGACATCACCCACACCACCCACTACCAGTACCACCAGCCGGTGCAGCTCGGCGAACACCGGGTGATGTTCCGCCCGCGTGGCAGCCACGACCTGCGCGTGCTCGCCACCAACATGAAGGTCACGCCCGAGCCGGTCGACATCCGGCTGATCCAGGACGTGTACTCGAACTCGGTGGCATTGGTTCAACCGCAGAGCCCGGCGACCGAGCTGAAGATCGAGTGCTCGTTCTCGGTGGAACACACCGGCACGCGTGCGCTCGATCTGCCGCTGAACCCCGACACCCTGCAGTACCCGTTCGCCTACGGCCAAGAGGACCGGATCGCACTGCAGCACTACCTGCTGCCGTACTACGATGATCCTACGGGCGAACTCCTCGAATGGGCGCGGCAGTTCATCCGGACCAACGGGCTGACGGGCACGCGACAGTTGCTGGTCGACATGACCCAAGCGATCCGCCACTCGATGCTCTACCTGGCGCGAATCGACGAGGGTGTGCAAACCCCGTATGAAACCTTGCGGCTGCAGTCGGGCACCTGCCGCGACTTTGCGACGCTGATGATCGAGGCGGTGCGCCAGCTCGGTTATGCGGCGCGCTTCGTCTCCGGCTACCTGTACACACCCTGGCTCGACGACCCCGGCTCGCCGAACGCCGGCGCGGGCGCCACCCACGCCTGGGTTCAGGTTTACCTGCCCGGCGCAGGCTGGATCCCGTTCGACCCGACGAACAACCTGATCGGTGGCACCGATCTGGTCCGCGTCGGCGTGGCCCGACACGCCAGCCTGGCGTCTCCGGTGAGCGGGTCGTGGCACGGGTTTGCCGGTGACTTCGCCGGGATGTTCGTCGACGTTCAAGTGCGGCGCCGCTGACGTGTCGGTTCGTCTACCAGAAGCCCGCGCCTGGTTGGGCGCGCGGATGCGCTGCTCGTTGCGACGTCAGCCGACGGCCATGGCCGCAGGGCGATGACGCGAAGCTCTGCCTGCCATCGCATAACACTCGCAGGCGCGTTTCTCGAGCTGTTCGCGATCGAGCACGTCGATGCGCCCGCGTCGGTA
>JAYVTD010000063.1:0-6063 GCA_043774765.1 Rhizobacter sp.
GAAGCTGGCCGCCGGCTGGATGATCGACGCCTGCGGCTGGAAGGGCAAGACCGTGGGCCAGGCCGGCGTCTATGAAAAACAGGCGCTGGTGCTGGTCAATCGCGGTGAGGCGATCGGCGCCGAGGTGATGACGCTGGCGCGTGCGATCCAGGAAAGCGTTTACGGCCGCTTCGGCATTCGCCTGGAGCACGAGCCGGTGGTGGTGTGAACCCCGGTTTCAGTGCGGCAGGTAAGCGCCGAGCACACATTGCTCCCGGGTCGCCGCGATTTCTCTATCGAGCGCGAGCCGAAGCTGCGCGAGCCGGTCGGCCGGGGCGCCGTCGGGGCAGCGTTGCATCTCTTCGGTCAGCGCGGCCACGCTGCTCAAGCCCAGGCTGAGCGCGGCGCCCTTGATGGAATGGGCGCGGGCGCGCAGCGCCGCGCTGTCGGCTTCGGTCGGGGCGCCCGGGGCGAGCGCGCAGTCTTCGAAGAAGCGCAGCAGCAGCCTCGTGTATTGCTCGGGCGAGAGCGTGCGCCGCACGTCGTCGATGGTGGCGAAGTCGAGCCGGCCGGGTTCGTCGCCACGCGGGGCGGGCACCGCTGGCGCGGCGTCGTTCGCACCGGCCGCGCCGCCGTGCCGGGCGAGCATGTCGCGCAGTTGGGGCAGGTGCGCGGGTTTGGTCAGAAAGCCGTCCATGCCGGCTTCGCGAGCGCGGTCGCGGGCTTCGCGGAACGCGTCGGCGGTGAGTGCCACGATCGGCACGCGCCCACGCGGCCCGGGCATCGCGCGGATCGCACGCGCGGCCGCGAAACCGTCCATGCCCGGCATGTGCAGGTCCATCAGCACCACGTCGAAGGGCTCCGCCTGGATCGCCCGCACGGCGCCGCCGCCGTCTTCGCTGAAGACGGCTTCGTGGCCGAGTTTGTCGAGCACCGCTTCGAGGTAGGCGCGGTTCACCGGGTGGTCTTCGGCGACCAGCACCCGCAGGCGGCGCTGGGCCGCGGGGAGCGCGTCGGGCGCCGGTGGCAGCGCCTGCACCGGCGCCAAGGGCGGCGCCGCCACCGCCTCGGCGGCTGCGAGCGGCAACGAGACCGTGAAGCTGCTGCCCACACCGGGGCTGCTGCGCACCGCGATGTCGCCACCCATCTCCTGCGCCAGGCTGCGCGAAATCTCCAGGCCAAGTCCGGCGCCGCCGTGGCGCCGCGTGGTGCTTTCATCGGCGCGCATGAAACGATGGAACAGCCGCGCGACGGTGGCTTCGTCCATGCCGATGCCGGCGTCGGTGACCTTGAATTCGAGCCCGCCGCTGGCCGTGACGCTCACCGAGAGCTCGACGCTGCCAACGTCAGAGAACTTGACCGCGTTGCTGAGCAGGTTGAACAGGATCTGTTTCACGCGCGTGGCGTCGGCCTGGACCCAGCGTGGCACCTCGGGTGCGACCGCCACCCGCATCGACAGCCCCTTGGCCTGCGCCTGCACCCGCATCAGCGCGCCCACTTCGTTGATGAGCTGGAGCAGGTCCATCGGCTCCGGCGTGACCTGCAGCTTGCCGGTTTCGAGCTGCGAGATGTCGAGGATGCCGTTCAGGATCGCCAGCAGGTGCCGGGCCGACTCTTTCGCGGTTTCCAGGAAACCGGCTTGCTGCGGCGTGAGCCGCGCGTCCTGCAGCAGCGACATCATGCCCAGCATGCCGTGGAACGGCGTGCGGATCTCGTGGCTCATGTTGGCCAGGAAGGCGCTCTTCGCGCGGTTGGCCGACTCGGCTTCGAGGCGCGCGGCGCTCAGGCTCTCGGCGATGGCCTCCAAGCTGCGGCGGCGTTTGACCAGGGCCCGCAACTGGCGCAGCACCACCATGCCGAGCACGAGCAGCAGCAGCGCCTGGAACAGCGTCAGCGCAAAGCCGAGCTGGCTGTGCTGGCGCACGGCTGTGTTGCGCAGCGTGGCACGCTCGTAGAGCAGGTGCGACGCGCTCAGGGCCAGGTCGTGCAGCGGCACGCTTAAGGAGTCGAGCCGCGGCAGCAGCTGCACCACGCCGGCCCGTGTCAGCGGTTGCTGTGGGGCTGCGCCGAGAAAGTGATCGGCTGCCAGCACGAAGGCGTGCACCTTGGCGAGCGCCGGCCCGTAGATCGGCTCATCGAGCATCATCCGCTGCGCGCGTGCGTGATCGACCAGGCCGATGCGGCTGACGAAGATGTCGTAGCGCAGCTGCACTGCGGCGGCGTCGAACGGCTGGGTGTCGTCGAGCGCTTTCTGCATCTCGTTGCGCAGGCGCAGGTGTTCGGTTTCGAGCTGCGAGAAGCTCCAGCCGAGGCCGTCGTTCTGGAACTGCGCGGTGTTGTCGAGCAGCTTGTACTGGCGCCACTGCACGTAGGCCACCGCGAGCAGCACCACGGCCAGCGTGGCCACCACCAGGGCGAGCCCGAGCTGGCGCCGGGCCGACGGCCGCTCGGCCGGCGCGCTGCTGCCGCTCATCGCAGTTCGAGCGAGCGCAGCTGCCAGACCGCGCGGCTGTAGTGAACGGCGGTGCGCACTTCAGGCCGTTGGTCGAACGGGTAGATGATGACCAGCGGGCCTTTCTCGCGCACCAGCATAGGCTTGTCGTCGAGCAGGTAGGCGAGCATGGCGCCGTGCTGCAGCCAGTCTTCGGCCGGAAGCTCGACGCGGTAGTCGTTCAGTGCCATTGCCTTGAGCGTGGTACCAGTGCCTCCGACCGACGCCAGCAGGTCTTTCAGCAACACGCCGGTGAACCTGCGCGGCTGCGAATACCACGGGGTCTTGGTATTGAAGCTGGTTTGCGGGAGCTTCGCGAGCATGGCCAGGTCGAAGTCGAGGGCCTCGGCGCCGGCGTGCTTTTGCACGTTGCCGGTGATCGTGAGGATCACCTTGGTCGCGCCGGCCTGGGTGTCTTGGGCGCGCACCCGCAGGCCGGCGGCGGCAAGGCCCCAGACCGCGCTCTTGACGAGCCAGCCGCGCCGCTGTCGATTCATCGGGAACATGGTTTTGATTTTGGCACCGCACCGCACCGCACCGCACCGCGGCGGGCGTGGTCCTTTCGGCCGTGCCCGCCGACCGCCATTGCCTCATTTTTTCTTCGCTGCGGCCTTGCGGCGCGCTTGCAGGTTCGCGCCGATGCGCAGGCGCAGGGCGTTGAGCTTGATGAAGCCGGCGGCGTCGGCCTGGTTGTAGGCGCCGCCGTCGTCGTCGAAGGTCGAGATCTTCATGTCGAACAGCGAATCGGTCTTCGACTCGCGCCCCACGCACATAATCGTGCCCTTGTAGAGCTTGAGCTTGACGCTGCCGTTCACGGTCGCCTGGCTCGCATCGATCAGGCCCTGCAGCAGCAGCCGCTCGGGGCTGAACCAGTAGCCGTTGTAGACCATGCGGGCGTAACGCGGCATCAGGTCGTCTTTCAGCGCCAGCACCTCGCGGTCGAGCGTGATCGACTCCATCGCGCGGTGCCCGGCCAGCATGATGGTGCCGCCGGGGGTTTCATAACAACCGCGGCTCTTCATGCCGACGTAGCGGTTCTCGACCTTGTCGAGCCGGCCGATGCCGTGTCTGCCGCCGATGCGGTTGAGCTCGGTCAGCACCGTGGCCGGGCTCATCTTCTGGCCGTCGATCGCGACGATGTCGCCCTTGGCATAGTTCAGCTCGACGATCTGCGGCTTGCCCGGCGCCTTTTCGGGGCTCACGGTCAGGCGCCACATCTTCTCGTCGGGTGCGTAGTTCGGGTCTTCGAGCACGCCGCCTTCGTAGCTGATGTGCAGCAGGTTGGCGTCCATCGAATACGGTGCGCCGCCACCTTTGCCCTTGGCCTGGACCTTCTTTTTGAAGTCGACCGGAATGCCGTGCTTGTCGGCGTAGGCCAGCAGCTTGTCGCGGCTCAGCAAGTCCCACTCGCGCCAAGGCGCGATCACCTTCACGTCGGGCATCAGCGCGTAGGCGCCGAGCTCGAAGCGCACCTGGTCGTTGCCCTTGCCGGTGGCGCCGTGGCTGATCGCGTCGGCTTTGGTCTTGCGCACGATGTCGATCAGGCGCTTGGCGATCAGCGGGCGGGCGATCGAAGTGCCGAGCAGGTATTCCCCTTCGTACAGCGCATTGGCGCGGAACATCGGGAACACGAAGTCGCGCACGAACTCTTCGCGCAGGTCGTCGATGAAGATGTTCTCGGGCTTGATGCCCATCTTCAGCGCCTTGGCGCGCGCCGGTTCCACTTCTTCACTCTGGCCGAGGTCGGCGGTGAAGGTCACCACTTCGCACTGGTACTCGTCTTGCAACCACTTGAGGATGACGGAAGTGTCGAGCCCGCCGGAATAGGCGAGCACGACCTTCCTGGGCTTGGCGGCGGTGTTCTTGAGCGATGTGACTTTGGGCATGGTGTTCGGTGTGTGGCGGTGGCAGTGAACAAAGGGCAAGCGGGTGATTTTAGGTGCACGCACAGGCCGGCCCGCCACGGCGCCGCGCGCCACGGCACGACCGGGCTTTCCCCTCATTGGAGGGTGCGTGCGCCGGCGCCCCTGGGTTAACCTTCGCGTCCGCGCCCCGGGCGCCCACAGCATGAGCATCGTCACACCCTCCAACTCCCCGCCTGCCGCCGCCGTGGCCGAACACGACGCGTTGCCGCCCGGCACACGCTTCGGCGAGTTCGAGATCTTGCGGGTGCTCGGCGTGGGCGGCTTCGGCATCGTCTACCTCACGCAAGACCATTCGCTGGAGCGCCAGGTCGCGCTGAAGGAATACATGCCGGCGGCGCTCGCGTCGCGCGGCGTGGGCCCGATCATCACGGTGCGCTCGGCGTCGTTCGCCGAGACCTACGCGATCGGGCTGCGTTCTTTCGTCAACGAAGCGCGCCTGCTGGCACGTTTTGACCACCCGTCGCTGGTGAAGGTCTACCGTTTCTGGGAAGACAACGCCACCGCCTACATGGTGATGCCCTACCTGCAGGGCATCACGCTGCGCGACGCGCGCAAGGCCATGGCGCACGCGCCCGACGAGGCCTGGATCCTGAGCGTGATCCACCCGATGCTCGACGCGCTGGAGTTGCTGCACCGCGAAGGCGTGTTCCACCGCGACATCGCACCCGACAACATCCTGCTGCCGCCCGTGGGCCCGCCGATCCTGCTCGACTTCGGCGCGGCACGTCACGTCATCAGCGACCGCACGCAATCGCTGACCGCGATCCTGAAACCCAGCTACGCGCCGATCGAGCAGTACGCCGAGATGACGCAGATGCGCCAGGGGCCGTGGACCGACCTGTACGCGCTCGGCGCGGTCATGCACTTCCTGCTGTTCGGTGTGCCGCCGGCCCCGGCCACGGCGCGAGCGATGCAGGACGACGTGGAGCCGATCGAACAGCGTGTCGTGCCCGGCGTGTCGCAGCGCCTGCTCGAAGCGGTGGGCTGGACGCTGCGCGTTCGCCCGCTCGAGCGGCCGCAGAGCGTGGCCGAACTGCGCGCCGCGCTGAAGGGCCTGGCGCCAGTGCCGGCAAGGGTCCAGGGCGCGTGGCAGGGCGGTGCCTTGCCTGCTACGGCCGCGGCCGCCAGCGCGGTGACGTTCCAGCCGACCATGATGGTCGATGCCGCCGACCCGCAGGCCACGCGCATCAACAGCGTGCAGCCGCCACCCGTGCCGCGGGCGCAGCCGGCGCCACCGCCCCGGCCCGCCACCTCGATGCCGGCTGCAGCGCAGCGCCTGCCGGCCGCTGGCGCGCCGCCGGTGAATCTGCCTGCGGCACCGGCGTCGAAGCGCGGTCTCGTGTTCGCGGCGCTGGCCGCGGCGGTCTTCGTCGCCGGGGTCGTGCTGTGGCAATTCGTCGGCCTGCTGGGCGGCGCGCGCGCACCGGCCTTGGCCACGACCGAGCCGGCGAGCGTGGCGGCATCGGTGGCCGCACCGGTGGTTCAGCTGGCGCCTCCGCCCGTTGTCGCCGTAGCGCCGCTGCGCAGCGTGGCGGCAGCGACACAAACTGCGACCGAAGCAGCGCTGGCCGCCGTGGCCCAAGCGCAGGGCCTGGCCGTGCCGGGCGCGACGGGCGCGAACGCCGCGTCGCTGTCGGCGAGCAGTGCCGGCGCCGCACGGGCCAAGCC
>JAYVTD010000064.1:0-2969 GCA_043774765.1 Rhizobacter sp.
GGTGCAGCCGGCCTGAGCGGCGTGCTGCGCCGCTGTTGTTAGACTTGCCTCATGCCCATTCGCCCGCTCACGCTTCGCTTCAAGCGCGCACTGATCACCGGTGTGCTGCTCGCGTTCGTGCTGGCGCAGGCGCTGGGCCTGATGCACCGCATCGCGCACGCGCCGCTGACCGGGCTGGGTTTCGTGCACGCATCGGTCGAAGCGCCGCAGGCCGGTCTGTCGTGGCTGAAGGCGCTGTTCTCCGGCCACGACAGTGAGCGTGGCTGCGATCTCTTCGATCAATCGAGCCACGCCGATCTGGCGTGTGGTGATGCGCCGAGCCTGGCGTTTCAAGGGCCGAACGCCACGGCCGATCTGATTCACCCGGGCTGGCAGCTGGCCGCCCAGGCCGCCGGCTTCCTCGCGCGCGGTCCTCCTTCGCAGGTCTGACCGACAGTCCGCGCGCTGCGCGGCCTCGTTGCTGCCCGCCACGCCACGCGCTCGTCTGCGTTGGCATCCGCCGGGTCCGGACCACGGGCTTGCCGCCCACGCCAGGAATTTTTCATGAACCCGAACCTCGTGTTCCAGCGCCATGCGCTGGTCATCGCGCTGGGCGCCGCTTTCGCGCCTGTTCTTCACGCACAGCAGGCTGCGCCTGAACCCGCCGCTGCGGCGTCGCCGCCGCCCAAGGTGACGACGCTCAAAGAGGTCGTCGTCACCGGCAACCCGCTGCGCTCGACCGAACTGGCCGCGCCGGTCTCGGTGCTCAGTGGCGACGATCTCGTGCTGCGCCGCGCCGGCACGCTCGGCGAGACATTGAACGGCCTGCCCGGCGTGTCGTCGAGCTACTTCGGGCCCAACGCCAACCGGCCGGTGATCCGCGGCCTCGACGGTGACCGCGTGCGGGTGCTCAGCAATGCCGGTGCGTCGCTCGACGCTTCGAGTTTGAGCTTCGACCACGCGGTGCCGATCGACCCGCTGGTGATCGAGCGCATCGAGGTGCTGCGCGGGCCGGGCGCCTTGTTGTACGGTGGAAGTGCGGTCGGCGGCGTGGTCAACGCGCTCGACAACCGGATTCCGAAAGAAAGCCTGAGCGGTGTGTCGGGTGCGGCCGAAGTGCGTTTTGGGGGCGCCGAGCGCGAGCGGGGTGGCGCCGCGCTGGTCGAAGCCGGCAACGGCCGGTTCGCCGTACATGCCGACGTGTTCGGGCGCGAGACCTCCAACCTGAAGGTGCCACGCTACACGCCGCTCGAAGGCGGCGTGGCGCTGGACGTGACCGAGCGCATTCGCAACTCGGCAGCGCGCACCCGCGGCGGTGCGCTCGGCGGTTCGCTGACTTTCGAGCGCGGTTACTTCGGCCTGTCGGCTGACACCTACGACAGCCGCTATGGCGTGGTCGCGGAGCCCGATGTACTGATCCGCATGAAGCGCGACCATGTCGGCGTGGCCGGCGAACTGCGCGACATCGCGGGCCCGATCCGAACTGTGCGGGTGCAGCTCAACGACACGCGCTACAAGCACGAAGAGATCGAAGGCTCGGGCGCCATCGGCACCACCTTCAAGACCACCGGCACCGAAGCGCGCTTCGAGTTGGAGCACGCACCGATCGGGCCGTTGCGTGGCCTGGTCGGTGTGCAGGCCGAAGACTTCGACTTTTCGGCGCTCGGCGAAGAAGCCTTCGTGCCGAGCACCCGCACGCGCCGCCAGGCCCTGTTCATGACCGAAGAGATGGCCTGGCCGCTCGGCACGCTGAGCGGTGGCCTGCGCGTCGAGCGCGCCAAGGTCAGCTCGGAAGGTGATGCCGACCCGAGTGCGCCGAAGTTCGGCGCGGCGGCGCAGCGCAGTTTTTCCTTGCGCAGCGCGTCGCTGTCGAACGTCTACAAGCTGAGCCCGACCTGGAACCTCATTGGCACGCTGAGTGCGAGCGAACGTGCGCCGACGTCGTTCGAGCTGTTCGCCAACGGCCTGCACGCGGCCACCGGCGCGTTCGAGCGTGGTGATCAGGCGCTGCAGACCGAGCGTGGCAACAACGTCGACCTGGCCGTGGAGTGGAAGTCGGGCGCCGACCGCTGGCGCATGGGCGTGTTCAGCGCGCGCTTTTCGCGCTTCATCGCGCTCGAAGCGACCGGCGCCGACATCGCCGTGACCGACAACGCCGGCAAGGTGTCGAACTACCCCGAGTACGCGTTTCGGTCGGTGCCGGCACGCCTGCGCGGCTTCGAGATCGACGGCCGGCACCGCCTGATCGACAGCGCCTGGACGCTCGACCTGTCGGGCAAGCTCGACCTGACGCGCGCCAGCGACAGCAGCACCGGCGAGTCGTTGCCGCGCGTGGCGCCGATGCGCCTGGCGCTCGGCCTCGATGCCGGTCTCGGCCCTTGGTCTGCGCGGGTCGACCTCGACCACGCGGCGCGCCAGAGCAGGGTGCCGGCGAACGACACGTCGACCGCGTCGTACAGCATCGTCAACCTGGCTCTGACGCGCAAGTTCGCGCTGGGCGACAGCCAAGCGCTTTGGTTCCTGAAGCTCGGCAACGTGGGCAACACGCTGGCCTACAACGCCTCGACCATCGACACCGTGCGTGGCCTGGCGCCGTTGCCGGGCCGGGCGCTGAAGATGGGCCTGCGCGTGAGCTTCTGATCGCCGGAATCGGCGCTGCGCCGGCAGCTCGAGACGCGCTAAGGCGCGAGCCGCTCGCGCACCCAGGCTTCGCCCGCCAGCCGATAGCGCAGCCGGTCGTGCAGGCGCGACTTGCGGCCTTGCCAGAACTCCCAGGTGTCGGGCACCAGCCGGTAACCGCCCCAGTGCGGCGGGCGCGGCGGGTTGAGCAGGAACTTCGCGCCGTACTTCGCCGCATTGCCGACCAGCACCGCGCGCGACCCGATCACCTCGCTCTGCGGCGAGGCCCAGGCGCCGATGCGCGAATCGAGCGGGCGCGACTGGAAGTAGGCGTCGGATTCTTCTGTCGACACCTTCTCGACCCGGCCTTC
>JAYVTD010000065.1:0-2658 GCA_043774765.1 Rhizobacter sp.
CAGCTGCGCGCCGCCACCGCGGCCGTGATGATGACCATCCTGCTCGGCGCGCTTGACCAGACCATCGTCAGCGTCGCGGTGCCCACCATCGCGCGCCAGCTCGGCGGCTTCGAGTGGATGGCGTGGGTGATCTCCGGTTACCTGATCGCCTCGACCGCGGTGACGCCGCTGTACGGCAAGTTCAGCGACGTGTTCGGGCGACGCAAGGTCATGAGCTTCGCCATTCTGCTGTTCCTGCTCGCATCGGTCGCGTGTGCACTCGCGCAGACGTTGCCGCAGCTCGTGATCGCGCGGGTGCTGCAGGGCGCCGGTGGCGGCGGGCTGATCACGATGGCGCAATCGGTCATCGCCGACGTGGTGCCGATCCGCGAACGCGGCCGCTACCAGAGTTACATCAGCATCGTTTGGGCCGTGGCGAGCATGCTCGGGCCGGTGGTCGGCGGCGTGCTCACCGAGTACTTGTCGTGGCCGTGGATCTTCTGGATCAACCTGCCGGTCGGCCTCGTCGCCTTGATGCTGGTGCGCAGCTCGCTCAGTGCGCTGCCGGTGCGCCGCAGCACGCCGAAGATCGACGGCGCGGGGGCGCTGTTGCTGCTCAGCGGCCTGACCGCGTTCCTGATCCCGATCACCCGCGTGGGCCAGGGCACGCCGTGGAACGACGCGGCCAATGCCGCCGGCTGGGCCGTTGCGCTGGTGCTGCTGGCGCTCTTCATCGCGCAGCAGCGCCGTCACCCCGACGCGATCGTGCCGATGGCGCTGTTCGGCAACCGGGTCGTGGTGGTCTGCTGCGCGCTGCTGTTCGTGTGCTTCTTCAATTTCATCGCGCTGTCGGTGCTGGTGCCGTTGCGGCTGCAGCTCGTGGCCGGTTATTCGGCCGCCGACGCCGGCCTGTACCTTCTGCCGATGACGCTGGCGATCCCCGCCGCGGCCTTCTTCAGCGGGCGCTGGCTCGACCGCAGCGGTCGCGTGCTGCCGGCCCAGCGGCTCGGTGTGCTGCTGGTGCCGCTCGGCCTGGCCACGCTCGGTTTTATCGGCCCGACCAGCGTGCTGGCGGCGATGGCGCTGGTGGCGGTGGGCATCGGCATGGGCTTTCAGTTGCCGACCACGCTGATCACGGTGCAGCAGTCGGTGCCACGCGAACAGGTCGGCACCGTGACGGCGCTGACCGCGTTCTTCCGCCTGCTCGGCGGGGCGATCGGCATCGCGGTGTTGAGCTCGGTGGCGCTGCTGCTGTTGCGCGAGCACTTGCCGGGTGGCGTGAACTCGCTCGGCAGCGAAGGCCTGGGCGCGATGCTCGACGCGGCGCGTGCGGCGCACGGCTCTTCGCTGGCCAGCGACGGCGCGTTCCGGCAGGTCATGCATGTCAGCGCGGTGGTCTCGCTGATCTCGCTGTGGCTGGTCACGCGGCTGCCCGACATCCGGTTGCACGATGCCGCCCTGTCCAAGGCACAAACGCCGGCCTGAGGTCGTGGCGTGCGGCATCATGCGCACCCACCATGACGATCCTTCATCGGTTTCTGCTTGCCGCCCTCGGCTTGCTCGCCGCAGGCGCGCAGAGCGCTTTCGCCGCCCCCAAGCTTGAAGACTCGATGGCCCAGCGTGTGCTCGCCTGCACCGGCTGCCACGGCGCGCAAGGCCGCGCCGCGAGCGCCGGTTACTACCCGCGCATCGCCGGCAAGCCCGCCGTGTATCTCTACAACCAGCTGCTGAGCTTTCGCGACGGCCGGCGCCAGTACACGCTGATGAACAAGCTGCTCGCGCCGCTCAGCGACGAATACCTGCTTGAGATCGCCAACCACTTCGCGAGCCTCGACCTGCCCTATCCAAAGCCGCAACTCGCGACCGGCAGTGTCGATGCGCTGAGCCGCGGCGAAGAACTCGTGCTGAAGGGTGACGCCGCCCAGCGCATCCCCGCCTGCGTGTCGTGCCACGGCGCGGCACTGATGGGCGTGGTGCCGGCCATTCCGGCGCTGATCGGCATGCCACGCGATTACCTCAACGCGCAGCTCGGCGCCTGGCGCACCGGCAACCGTCATGCGCTCGAACCCGACTGCATGGCCCAGGTCGCGAGGCTGTTGAAACCGGACGACATCAGCGCGCTCTCGCAATGGCTCGCAGCGTTGCCCGTGCCGGCCGGGGCCAAGCCGGCACTGAGCCTGCCGGCCGCCCTGCCGATGAAATGCGGCGGCGTGCCCGAACTGCTGCCATGAGGCGCCGGCTGCTCACGGTCGCGACGGTGTTGCTGTTGGTGGCAGCGCTGGCAATCGTGTGGTTGCTGTTCATGAACCTGCGCGACGAATCACCCCGGTCGGACAAGCCGGCGCCGATGCCCAGCGCCGAGCAGGTCTCGCGTGGCGCCTACCTCGCGCTCGCCGGCAACTGCATGGGTTGCCACACCACCCCGGGCGGCGCGCCGTATGCCGGCGGGCGGGGGGTGCCCACACCGTTCGGCACGGTCATGGCGCCCAACCTCACGCCCGACGAAAAGACCGGCATCGGCAGCTGGTCGGCCGACGACTTCTGGCGTGCGCTGCACAACGGCCGCTCGCGCGACGGGCGCCTGCTTTATCCGGCGTTCCCGTACCCGAACTACACCCGCATCACCCGCGCCGACGCCGATGCGCTGCACGCCTGGCTGCGCCTCGTGCCTGCGGTGGA
>JAYVTD010000066.1:0-4524 GCA_043774765.1 Rhizobacter sp.
CACGCGCCGCTGGCCCGGCTCGAAGGCGCGCAGGACGAGTGGGACGCGATCGCCGTCTCTTACACCTCGGGCACCACCGGCGACCCCAAGGGCGTGGTCACGCACCACCGCGGCGCTTACCTGAACGCGGTGAGCAACGCGGCCACCTGGACCATGCCGCACTTCCCGAAATACTTGTGGACGCTGCCGATGTTCCACTGCAACGGCTGGTGCTTTCCGTGGACGGTGGCGATGCTAGTCGGCACCCACGTGTGCCTGCGGCGTGTCGATGCACAGCACATCCTGGCGGCGATGCGTGAACACGCTGTCGACCACTACTGCGCCGCGCCGATCGTGCACAACCTGCTGATCGCGGCACCGGCCGAGATGCGCGCCGGACTCTCTGGCCCGGGAAGGCAGAAGGTGCGTGGCATGGTCGCCGGCGCGGCGCCACCGGCTTCGATGATCGAGGGCATGGCCAAGCTCGGCTTCGACATCACGCACGTCTACGGGCTGACCGAAGTCTACGGCCCGGCGGCGGTGGCCGTGAAGCGCGACAGTTGGGCGGCAGAGAGCTTGTCGGAGCAGACCCGCCTGAACGGCCGCCAGGGTGTGCGTTACGCGCTGCAGGAGGGCATGACGGTGATGGGCGCGGCCGACATGAAAGAAACCCCGGCCGATGGCGAGACCATGGGCGAGATCATGTTCCGCGGCAACATCGTCATGAAGGGTTACCTGAAGAACCCGGCGGCGACCGCGCAGGCCTTCGAGGGTGGCTGGTTCCACACCGGCGACCTGGCCGTGATGGAGGCCGACCGCTACGTGAAGATCAAAGACCGCAGCAAGGACATCATCATCTCGGGCGGAGAGAACATCTCGTCGCTCGAAGTCGAAGACGCGCTCTACCGCCACCCGGCCGTGCTGGCCTGCGCCGTGGTGGCGCGGCCCGACGACAAGTGGGGCGAAACGCCGGTAGCGTTCGTCGAGTTGCGCGCCGACGCGAGCGTGACCGCGGCCGAGCTCGTGGCGCATTGCAAGAGCTTGCTCGCCGGCTACAAGGTGCCGCGCGAAGTGCGCTTCGAGGAGATCCCGAAAACCTCGACCGGCAAGATCCAGAAGTTCACGCTGCGCGAACGAGCACGTGCTGCCGCGGCGTCGAAGTAACCCAGGGGAACATGCCATGTCCGAAAACGATGAACCACTGGTCCTGAACTCGCGCGATGCGCGCGGGGTGGTCACGCTCACGCTGAACCGTCCGCAGGCCTTCAACTCGCTGTCGCAGGGCCTGCTGGCCTCGCTGCAGGCCGAGCTCGACCGCCTGAAAGACGACACGAGCGCACGGGTCGTCGTGCTGGCCGCGTCGGGCAAGGCCTTCTGCGCCGGCCATGACCTGAAAGAGATGCGCGCCGAGCCGTCGCTCGCCTACTACCAGGCGCTGTTCGCGCAATGCACGCAGGTGATGCTGAGCGTTCAGCAGCTGCCGGTTCCGGTGATCGCACGGGTGCAGGGCGTCGCCACTGCGGCCGGCTGCCAGCTGGTCGCGACGTGCGACCTGGCGGTGGCGGCGAGCAGCGCTAAGTTTGCGGTCAGCGGCGTCAACCTGGGCCTGTTTTGCTCCACGCCGAGCGTGGCACTGTCGCGCAACCTCGGGCGCAAGGCGGCGTTCGAGATGCTCGTGACGGGCGGGTTCATCAACGCCGAGCAGGCGTTGGCCAAAGGTCTCGTCAACCGCGTGGCGCTGCCCGAAGCGCTCGATGCCGAGGTCGAAGCGCTGGTCGCCAGCATCCTCGCCAAGCCGCGTGTTGCGGTCGCGATGGGCAAGGCCTTGTTCTACCGCCAGCTCGAAACCGGCATCGCGGCGGCCTACGAAGACGCTGGCAACACGATGGCCTGCAACATGATGGAAGACACCGCGCTCGAAGGCGTGCAGGCTTTCATCGACAAGCGCCCGCCGCGGTGGTGAGGGGCGCGCCGGGCCTGCGTCAATAGGGGTAGCCGAACGGGTATTGCGCTCGCGCGGCAACGTGCCCGCTGTGTAAACTGCGCGCTGCTTTCGCGCATCGGGGCCGACTCCGGTGCACCACGCTCAAGACTGACAGGAAACGCCATGACCTTGAAAAAGATGCACCTCCATGTTCTGGCCGCCGCGGCGACGCTGGCCGGTGTTTTCAGCCCGGCCGCGATGGCCTGGGAGCCAACCAAGCCGGTCGAGTTCGTGGTGCCGGCCGGTACTGGTGGCGGCGCCGACCAGATGGCGCGCTTCATCCAGGGCGTGGTGATCAAGCACAAGCTGATGAACCAGCCGCTCATCGTCGTCAACAAGTCCGGCGGCGCCGGCGCCGAAGGTTTCCTCGACGTGAAGGGTGACAAAGGCAACCCGCACAAGATCGTCATCACGCTGTCGAACCTGTTCACCACGCCGCTGGCGACCGGCGTGCCTTTCAACTGGCGCGACATGACGCCGGTGACGATGATGGCGCTCGACCAGTTTGTGCTGTGGGTCAACGAAGAGTCGCCCTACAAGACCACCAAGGCCTACCTCGACGCCATCAAGGCGCAGCCCGACAAGACCTTCAAGATGGCCGGCACCGGCTCGAAGCAGGAAGACCAGATCATCACCGTGATGCTCGAAAAAGCAGTAGGCAAGAAGCTGGTCTATGTGCCCTACAAAGGTGGCGGCGAAGTCGCGGTGCAGCTCGTCGGCAAACACGTCGACTCGACCGTGAACAACCCGATCGAGGCCGAAGGCCAGTGGCGCGCCGGCAAGCTGCGCGCGCTGTGCGTGATGGACAAGGTGAAGATGCCTTACCCCGCCAAGCTCACGCCCACGCAGTCATGGCAAGACGTACCGACCTGCGCTTCGGCCGGGCTGCCGGTCGACTACGTGATGCTGCGCGGCATTTTCATGGCGCCGGGCGTGACGCCGGAGCAGGTCACGTTCTATCTCGAGCTGCTGAAAAAGGTGCGTGCGTTGCCCGAGTGGAAAGACTTCATGGAGAAGGGCGCCTTCAACCAGACCTCGCTCAGCGGACCGGAGTTCGTCGACTGGCTTGGCAAGAACGAGCAAATGCACCGCGAGCTGATGAAAGAGGCGGGCTTCCTCGCCAACTGACCCCGGATCTTCCCGGGCTCCCCTTGTTCGATGCAACGCGCCCCGGCTGCCTGGCCCGGCGCCGGAGATGTTCATGAGTGACGAAGCCCCCGATTCACCCGCCAACTCGTCGCGCGGGCTGGGCACCTTCTGGCCAGAAGTAGCCGTGGCCGGCGGGCTGATGCTGCTGGCCCTGTTGGTGATCTTCGACAGCATTCGCGTGGGCACCGGCTGGGCCGACGACGGGCCGCGCGCAGGCTACTTTCCGTTCTACATCGGGCTGTTGCTGTTGCTGTCGAGCGGCACGGTGCTGGTGACGGCGCTGCTCGCCTGGCGCAAGCCCGACCCGGTGTTCGTTGAACGAGAGCAACTCGGCATGGTCTTCGCGGTGCTGGTTCCGATGCTCATCTACGTGGGCGGTATCGCGTTGGCCGGCATCTACGCTGCATCGCTGCTGCTGATCGCCTATTTCATGCGCCGCCACGGCAAGTTCAGCTGGCCGTGGACGGTGGGTGTGGCGGTCGGTGTGCCGCTCGCCTTCTTCCTGGTCTTCGAGCGCTGGTTCCTGGTGCCGCTGCCCAAAGGGCCGATCGAACTTTGGTTGGGGTTCTGAGGCCATGGAAGAAGTCAACAACCTGATGCACGGTTTCAGCGTCGCGCTGACGCTGCCGAACTTCGTCTACATGCTGATCGGCATCACGCTCGGCGTGCTGATCGGTGTGTTGCCCGGCCTGGGCGGTGCCAACGGCATCGCGATCCTGCTGCCGCTGACGTTCTCGATGAACCCGACCTCGGCCATCATCATGCTGAGCTGCATCTACTGGGGTGCGCTGTTCGGCGGCGCGATCACGTCGATCCTGTTCAACATTCCGGGCGAGCCGTGGTCGGTGGCGACCACGTTCGATGGCTACCCGATGGCGCAGCAGGGCAAGGCAGCGCAGGCGCTGACCGCGGCGTTCACCGGCTCGTTCGTCGGTGCCTTGTTCGCGGTCATCCTGATCACATTCCTTGCGCCGCTGCTGGCGCGCTTTGCGCTCAAGTTCGGGCCGCCGGAATTCTTCGCGGTGCAGTTGCTGACCTTCTGCAGCTTCGTCGGCATGAGCAAGGAACCTGCGGCCAAGACCATCTCGTCGATGATGCTCGGCTTCGCGCTCGCCGCGGTCGGCATGGACACCGTGACCGGCCAGTTGCGCATGACCTTCGGCTTCCCTGAAATGTTGAAGGGCTTCGACTTCCTGATTGCAGTGATCGGCCTTTTCGGCATCGGCGAGATCCTGTTGACGATGGAAGAAGGCTTGGCCTTCAAGGGCAAGACCGCGAAGATCAACCTGAAGGTCGTGTTCCAGACCTGGGCGATGCTGCCGCGCTACTGGCTGACGATGCTGCGCTCGGTCGCGGTGGGCTGCTGGATGGGCATCACGCCGGGCGGTGCCACGCCGGCTTCGTTCATGAGC
>JAYVTD010000067.1:0-3326 GCA_043774765.1 Rhizobacter sp.
CGGCCGGCTCGACCTCAGCACGCCGCTCGGCAGCGTGCTCGCCCAGGCCCGCTGGGCGCCGGGCAGCGTGGTGCTCGCCACGCCCCAGGGCGACACCCGGTTCGAAGATCTGGATGCGTTGACCAGCGCCGTGCTCGGTGAAAGCCTGCCGGTCGCAGCACTGTTCGACTGGTTGCGCGGCCGGCCCTGGCCGGGGGCGGCCAGCACGCCGAGCGTGGCACCGGCCGAACCCGGCTTCGCCCAGCTCGGCTGGGTCGTCAGCCTGGCACGTTTCGACGCCGCGCAGGTCGCGGCCCGGCGCGAGCGCGCGCCGGTCGTCACCGTGCGCGCCCAGCTCGACCGGCCCTGAACGATGACGCTGCGCGCCCTCTGCGACGTGGCGGCGCCGGCCAAGCTGAACCTCTTTTTACACGTGACCGGCCGGCGCGCCGACGGTTACCACCTGCTGCAGTCGCTGTTCGTATTGATCGACTGGTGCGACACGCTGCACTTCGAGCGCCGCGACGACGGCCGGATCGCACGCCACGACCTCGGCGCCAGTCTGCCCGCCGACGACCTGTGCCTGCGCGCGGCCCGAGCGCTTCAAACCGAGAGCGGCAGCGCGCTGGGCGTCGACATCTCGATCGACAAGCAGGTGCCCTGGGGCGCCGGGATGGGCGGAGGCAGCTCCGACGCGGCCTCGACCCTGCTCGCGCTTAACCGGCTCTGGGGGCTGGGCTGGCCGCGCGCACGCTTGATGGCGCTGGGGTTGAAACTCGGCGCCGACGTGCCGTTCTTCGTGGGGGGAAACAACGCCTTCGTCGAAGGCATCGGCGAGCGGCTGACGCCCGTGCCAGTGGCGCCCGAGTGGCTGGCCGTCGTCAAGCCTGCCGCCAGCATCGAAACACGTGCCATCTTCGGCAGCCGGCTGCTGGCTCGCAACACCGAAGCTGTTATAGTTGAAGGCTTGTCTTCGGGTTGGTTTGCAGGCATCAGCGCGTTCGGGTTCGGGCGTAACGATCTGCAGGCGCCGGCCGAGGCAGCGTGCGCAGAGGTGGCCCAGGCCGCTGAAATGTTGCAGCGCTGTTTTGGCAACAGCCGCATGACAGGCTCCGGCAGCGCGGTATTTGCGCGGGTTTCTGAGAAGATTCCAGCCGGAGCATCGGCAACGTCAGGTGCAGCCGAGCGACCCATCGCTCAGATGCCGGCAGATCTACCGCCGGGATGGGTTGGCAGAATGTGCCGCAGTCTGAAGCAGCACCCGCTGGTCGGGTGGACTGACGACTGAAGAGGTTTCGGTTTGCAGCCGCAAGGCTGCAGGCCTGTGTAGGGGAGTCGCCAAGTTGGTTAAGGCATCGGATTTTGATTCCGACATGCGAAGGTTCGAATCCTTCTTCCCCTGCCAGATTTTTTGTTTCCCGGTGCGGTGCCCGTTGCACGCCAGGGCTTCGCTTCGACGGAGAGAACGTGCTTTTTAACACCGTGCTGTTCACCGGGAACGCGAACCCTGCCCTGGCGCAGGAGATCGCCACGCACCTGGGCGTCGAGTTGGGCAAGGCCAAGGTCGGCCGCTTCTCCGACGGCGAGGTCGACGTCGAGATCCATCAGAACGTTCGCGCCCGCGACATCTTCGTGGTGCAGCCCACCTGCGCGCCCACGAACGAGAACCTGATGGAGCTGTGCATCATGGTCGACGCGCTCAAGCGCGCTTCGGCCCGGCGTGTCACTGCCGTCATTCCGTACTTTGGTTATGCCCGCCAGGACCGCCGCCCGCGCTCAACCCGCGTACCGATCAGCGCGAAAGTGGTCGCCAACATGCTCGAAGCGGTCGGGGTCGAACGGCTGCTCACGATGGACCTGCACGCCGACCAGATCCAGGGGTTCTTCAACATCCCGGTCGACAACATCTACGCCTCGCCGGTGCTGCTGTCAGACCTGCAGTCCAAACGCTATGACGACTTGGTGGTCGTTTCGCCCGACGTCGGCGGCGTGGTGCGCGCGCGGGCCCTGGCCAAGCAACTCAACTGCGACCTGGCCATCATCGACAAACGCCGCCCGAAAGCCAACGTCTCCGAAGTGATGCACGTGATCGGCGAGATCGAAGGCCGCAACTGCGTAATCATGGACGACATGATCGACACCGCCGGCACGCTCGTCAAAGCGGCCGAGGTGCTGAAGGAGCGCGGCGCGAAGAAGGTCTACGCCTACTGCACGCACGCGGTGTTCTCCGGCCCGGCGATCGAACGCATCCGCAATTCGGCCCTCGACGAGGTCGTGATCACCAACACCATCCCGCTCAGCGAAGAAGGCAAGAAGTGCACGAAGGTGCGCCAGCAGTCGGTGGCCTTCCTGTTTGCCGAAACCATCCGCCGGATCTCCGACGGGGAATCGGTCACCTCCTTGTTTGCCGAACAAAACAGCAACTTCTGAAATACGAGAGCCGGGGAGCCTTCTGGCGCCCTTGCTTGTCTGTGGGCCTTGCGGCCTGTTACCCCGAAGGACCTGGTCGCGGGCCTTCACCACTTTGGAGTTATTCATGAAATTCACAGCTTTCGAGCGCACGTTGCAGGGGACCGGAGCGAGCCGCCGCCTGCGCATTGCGCAAAAGGTTCCGGGCATCGTTTATGGCGCTGGCGCACCGGCCATGATCGAACTCGATCACAACGCTCTTTTCTTCGCGCTGAAGAAAGAAGCCTTCCACTCGTCGATTCTCGAAATGGAACTGGCCGGCAAGAGCGAACAGGTGCTGCTGCGTGACTACCAGATGCACCCGTTCCGCCCGATCGTGCTGCACATCGACTTCCAGCGTGTCGACGCCACCACCAAGATCGTGAAAAAGGTGCCGCTGCACTTCATCAACGAAGAAGACTCGCCTGCGGTCAAGACCGACGCCTGCGTCGTGAACCACGTGGTGACCGAGCTGCGCATCTCCTGCCTGGCTTCGCAACTGCCGGAGTTCCTGACCGTCGACTTGGGGCAACTCGCCAAAGGCCAGACCCTGCACGTCAACGACATCAAGCTCGCCGACGGCATCAAGGTCATGACCCAGGGCAAGCCGAACCCGGTGATCGTGTCGGTGTCGGCTCAGGCTGCTGAAGAAGAAGTGGTCGCCCCGGTGGTCGTTGCTGCCCCGGCAGACAAGACCAAGGCCAAGAAGACCGAGAAGCAGAACAAGAAATAAGCCCTCACGGGTACACCCACAAGGGTGCCGCCAAGCCCCACCTCGGTGGGGCTTTTTTGTGCCCGTACCGACTCGATAATTCACCCATGATTCGACTCCTTGTCGGCCTGGGGAACCCCGGCCCTGAATACGCCGCCACCCGCCACAACGCCGGGTTCTGGTTCAT
>JAYVTD010000068.1:0-2324 GCA_043774765.1 Rhizobacter sp.
ACGTCGAAGGTGTCGGCGGCGCGTTTGGCGACCTGGTCGAAGCGCTGCCGCAAGGCGTCGTCGAGGATGCCGCTGGCGCGCAGCGCGCGCAGCCGTGCGACGTCGGCCTCGGGCACCGGTGCCGGCAGGTAGTCCTCGCCGAGCGCCGCGCCGAGTTGCTGGCTGATGCGCATCACGGACTCGTTGATCGACGTGGCGACCGCGTCGGCGCCGAGCGCCTTGTAGCCGGCCTCGTCGAGCAACGCGGCCGGCGCGTTCCAGAGCGCCAGCACGATGTGCAAGTCGGGCCAGCGGCGGCGCAGCCGGCGGCACAGGTAGCGCACCTGCGTCTGCGGCTCGGGGCTGAAGTGCGACAGGCAAACGATGGTCGCGCCCTGCAGGTCGAGCGTCGCGAAAAAATCGGCGTTCGAGACCCCGGCGGCGCGGTGCTCGGCGCTCACGCCGGCGAGCGACAGCGCGTGCTCGAGCATGCGCGCGGCCAGCGTGTCGAGCTCCCACTTGCCGCCGATGCACACCACCTGCGGCCGACCGAACCCTGCCGGCGCCGGCTGCAGTTCACGCAGCTCGTCGATCACGCGGTCCATGCCCGAGACGACCCGGTGCCGGTGCTCGGCGGTCGCAACGCTGTCGTGGTCGCCGCTCGCCAGGCGCAGCGCCGGGATTCCGATCTGATGATAGAAATCGGCCACGCTGCCGGCCTCGGCCTGCTCGGCGGCGAGCTCGATCGCGTCCTCGACATCGCCGGCCAGCAGCCGCTGGTAGAGGCGCGTCGGCGGCTCAAGCGCCGGCTGGCTGCCGAGCAGCACATCGAGAAACTGCAGGTGCGGCAGGTGCCGGCCGATGACGAGCAGACAGACCGTCAGCGGCGTCGACATGACCAGGCCGATCGGGCCCCACAGCGTGGCCCAGAAGGTTGCCGCGACCATCAGCGAGATCGCCGAGAGACCGGTGCTCGCGCCGTAGAGCCAGGGCTCGACGACGTTGTTGCTGAGCAATTCGAGCAGCACGATCAGCCCGATGGTCCACAGCACCATGTTCCAGCCCGGGTCGACGGCGAAGGCGAGCGCCAGCGGAAAGATCGCCGACAGCATCGGCCCGACATACGGCACGAAGCGCATCACTGCCGCGACCGCGCCCCAGAGGATCGCCGCCGGCACGCCGATCAGCCACAGCCCGGCGGCCATCGGCACACCGTAGCTGGCGTTGACGATGAGCTGCATCGTCAGGTACTTGCTGATGCGAACGCCGGCCTCGTCCATCGCGTCAGTGGTGCGGTGCAGGTTGCCGCCGAGCAGGCGCAGCAGCCGGTCACGCAGGTCTTGCCGGTCGAACAGCACCAGGACCAGGAACACCAGCACGATGCCGGCGTTCACCAGCGGCCCGCCGGCGACCTCGAACCACTGCTGTGCGCGCGCCAGCGGGGTCGGTGCCTTCTCTTCGATCTGCACCCTCTGCGCCGTCGCGGCGCCAGACCTGCGGGCCTGCGGGGTTGGGGGTGTGCCCTCGACTTCCTTCTGCACCGTCTCGATGGTCTTCAACGCGCCGTCGAACATGCCCGGCGCGTTGACGCGTGCCCGAAAGTCGCGCAGCTTGGTCTGGATGTTGCTCTGGTAGGTCGGCAGTTCGTCGCTGAGCGCACTGACCTGGCGGCTCAGGAGCAGCCCGGCCACCGCGATCAGCGCCAGCGTCACGACGACGACGATGATGACGGCCACCGATCGCGGCACCCCCCAGCGCTTCAGGCGCACGACCAGCGGGTCAAGCACGAAGCCGAGCAGGAACGCCATCGCCAGCGGCATCAGGATCTCGCGGCCGAGGTACAGCGCTGCGATCACGATCGTCGCCGAGAACAGGCCGAGTCCGAGCTGCAGGCTCGGCAGCACCGCTGCGAGCTGAGCGAGCGCGGTAGAACTCGCGCCGGACGGCTCGGCGCCTGACGCCGGCTCGGTCGGGGCACGCGTGTCGCGGGGTTCAGTGTTCACGGGCCACCCTCGCCGCCGCCGCGCCCAGTCGACGAGCTGACTTGTGCATGCTGGTGTCGAACAGGCGCATCGCTTGGACCGGTGGCTAAGGCAGTCTCAGCATAGACGATCCTTCCAACTTTCAACATCGCCGGCAATCGCGCGTGAGCAGCGGATCGACGCCGACTTATTGTCGGACGTGGCCCGTGTTTCGATCCGACGAACAACCTTATTACGTCAACCGACGGCCAGGGTCGAGGCCGAAGGGCGATGACGCGAAGCTCTGCCTGCCATCGCATAACACTCGCAGGCGCGTTTCTCGAGCTGTTCGCGATCGAGCACGTCGATGCGCCCGCGTCGGTA
>JAYVTD010000069.1:0-2960 GCA_043774765.1 Rhizobacter sp.
GTTGACGTCCAGCCCCACCAGCCACGCGACTCCGGGCCGCCCAGCCTCCTCGTCGCCGTCTTGCACGTGCCACTTCAGGCCCAACGCCGCGTCCGAAAAACCGCGAGCCTGGGTGCGTGTGCCAGTGCTGAGGT
Organism: Rhizobacter sp.; assembly: GCA_043774765.1. Classification (GTDB taxonomy): domain Bacteria; phylum Pseudomonadota; class Gammaproteobacteria; order Burkholderiales; family Burkholderiaceae_C; genus LMDS01. Next base: position 135 of record JAYVTD010000069.1, read on the forward strand.
CATGCTGCTGCTCACGCACAAAACCGTCGGTCTCGACGCGCAATTCGAGCGTTTCGCTGACGCCGACACGAAGCAAGGTCGGTGTCGTTCGGGTTCGTACTTTCATCCCGGAGGTGCGATCGGACTCGAAAGAGAGACCCGTCTCGACCTGCACCCGCCCCTCGCCGACCACATCGCTCGACTCGACAAAATCGGGCCGATCGGTGGCGATCGTTTTGGCGGCGAGCACCGGCAAGGCCAAGAGCGTGAACCCTGCCACGAGGGCCGAGGCGATGAAATTGGGGCTTCGATTCAGGTGCTTCATTGGTTGGCCCCTCGGCCGCAGCCGAAAGCGAATGGTTGAAGGAATAGTGCCGCCAAATGTCTGTGCACGCAGCTGCGGCCAAAGCTGCTGAGAGATGATTGGCCGATGACTGGTTGTCGGCCAGCGGGCCTGCAGTTTGAGGAAGTTCTTGACCGCACTGAAGCGACACCCCGCTGCGCTGCCGTCTCGTCCACAGGGCGCAGACCCACACCCCAACCAAGGGGGAGCCTCATGGCAGGAACGGTGCGCAAGCTGCTGGCGGTCGTTGCCCCGCCGAACCGGCCGAGCGCCACCGCCAGCACTCAGGGCCCGCGCTCGACGAGCGCAATACGGCGCCGCAACTGCTGGGCATCGGCGACTGCACCCGCAGCCTCGGCACGCTTGAGCTGCACGTTCAGCCACGCGAGCAAGGGCCGGCGCCAACCCTGCGCCGACGCGGTGTCGATGGCAGTCTGGATGACCTTCGGGTCGGCCTGGTTCGTCTCGAACAAAACGCCTGCGGCAATCAGGCGCGACAGCGGGTCGCTGATGCTGCTCAGCGCCGCCGGGTTCGCGGCGACCGCACGGTGCGCTTCGGGCAAGGCGCCGGCATCGGCCGCCACTGCGCGGCCTGCCAGGTAGTCGGCATACACACGCTCCGGCGCAGGCACATCGGCACGCAACGGCTCGAACCCGGCGCAAGCACCGAACACCAGGCTCGCCACCTGCGCCGCGCAGTGCGCGAGTTCGACCCGCGCGAGCAGGTCGGCGCGGCCGGTGCGCGCAACCTCGGCGCGGGCGCGCGCCAGTTCGGCGGCTTCGATGCGCGCATTGCCGGTGAGGTAGGTCGCCACCGAGCGTTCGCTCGCCGACTTCGCGTTCATCTGCCAGTCGGGCGGCGGCGGGTTCGAGCCGCAAGCTGCGAGCGTCACCACTGCCACCATCAATGCCAGGCGCTTCATCATGGCAACTTCAGCTCCGTGTCGCGCTTGAACGGCCACTTGCGGTTCAGCTCGTTGATGAGGCCGTCGACATTGCGCAGGCTCGTCTCCACGTCGGCGCGCAGCGCGCCCAGGTCGGTGGTGGCCGCATTCACGTTCGCGCCCACCGCCTTGGCTTCTTTCAGCACCGCGTCCACCTGCTTCAGGCTCGCGCGGGCGTCGAGCAGCATCGCGTTGAGCTGCGTCACCGTCGTCTTCGCGTCGCGCACCAGGCCTTCGTTCCCGAACACCTGCGTGTCGGCCTTCGCAGCCAGGCCGTCGAGGCGCGCGAGCAGCGTGTTGGTGCGGTCGAGTGCGGTGAGCAGCTTTTTCGCTTCGGCGTCGCCACCGAGCAGCGCGCTCATCACGCCGCCCTGGCCGTTGAGCTTTTGTGTGAAGGCCTTGAGGTTGGCCAGGCTCTCGTTCACCGCCGAGCCTTCGGCGCTGATCGCGTTCAGGTTCTGCAGCAGCTGGCGCGCGTCGGCCATCAGGCGCGGCACTTCGGCGGTGGCGTCGCCGCGCAGCACGTTGCGCACCGCGCCGTCGGGCAGCGGCGGGTCGGTCAACACGCCGGAGTAGGCGCGGATGTTGGTGCCGCCGACCAGGCTGCGCACCAGCGTGAAAACGCTCGTGGTGCGCAGCCAGCGTGCCTCTTTCACCGGCACGTCGACCAGGATGTGCACGTTGCCGTCGGCGGCCAGCTCGGTGCGGCGCACCCGGCCTACGGGGAAACCGGCGAAGGTGATGTCCATGCCCACGCTCACGCCTTCGGAGTCGTCGGCGACCAGCACCAGCTGCTGCGTGTTCTCGAACGCACCGCGTGCATAACTCAGGTACAGCGCGGCCGCACCGACCATCACCAGCAGCGCAACCAGCAGCAGCGTGGCCTTGAACTCGAGGTGTGGCGGCGTCGCGGGCGCGGGCGGCTCGGGCAGCGATGGAGAGGGATGGGGATCGTCCATGGGCAAGCTCAATAGTAGTTGCCCATCAGCGACACCGCTTCGATCAGCAAGACCGCCGCGAACAGGCGCACCAGGCTTTCGAGCTCGGCGTTGGAGCGCGTGGGCGCGGCTTGGCCGCCGCGCAGGAAGGCCGCGACCGGGATCAGCGACACGGCCAGGCTGAAGAAGAAGGTCTTCAGCGCGAAGATCAGCGCCACCGACGGGTTGAAGATGTGGCCCAGCGTGCGCGTGAAGCCACCGAACGCGCCGAGAGTGAAGCCGTAGACCGCCAGGTAGGCCAGCAACATCGCGATCACGCAGCTCACGGTGGCCAGCATCAGCACCGAGAACACGCCGGCCACCACACGGGGCAGCAACTCGTGGCGCAGCGGGTCGAGCCCGGCACGCTGCAATGGCTCGAAGTCGCCGCGTGCGTGCATGCGGATCAGCTCGGCGCCGCTCGGCACGGTTGTGCGCAGCGCCACGAACAGCGCCGCGGTCAGCGGGATCAATTCCAGCACCAGCACCCGCACCATCATCTCGAGCGCGTACTGCGACAGGCCGTAGCTCAGCGCCGTGACGATCACGATGCGGATCAATACCAGGCTCGTCAGCGCCGAGA
>JAYVTD010000070.1:0-2812 GCA_043774765.1 Rhizobacter sp.
ACGCCGGGCAGAATCCACGCATGGCTTCTCCCTGGCTCATCGTTCTCTCGTCCTTCCTGTTCGCCACGATGGGGGTGTGCGTCAAGCTCGCCGCGGCCCAGTACCCGCCGGGCGAGATCGTCTTCTACCGTGGCCTGACCGGCGCCGTGTTGATGCTGCTGCTGACGCGCTGGCAGCGTGGCACGCTGCGCACCGGCGTGGCCGCTATGCACTTCTGGCGCAGCCTGTCGGGGGTGATCGCGCTGTGCCTGTGGTTCTACGCGATCGGCAACCTGCCGCTGGCCACGGCGATGACGCTGAACTACATGTCGTCGGTGTGGATGGCGCTGTTCCTCGTCGGCGGTGCGGTCGTGCTCGGCAGCGCACGGGTCGACGGCCGACTGATCGCCACCGTGCTGCTCGGCTTCGCCGGCGTGGCGCTGATCCTGCGCCCCACCATCGACGAGCGGCAACTCTGGTACGGGCTGATGGGTTTGCTCTCGGGCGTGATCGCCGCCACCGCCTACCTGCAGGTCACCGCACTCGGCCGCGCCGGCGAGCCCGAGTACCGCATCGTCTATTACTTCTCGCTCGGCGGCGTGGCCGCCGGTGCGCTCACGTTGCTGTGGAGCGGTGGCCTGCACCCGCACACCTGGGCCGGCGCGGGGCTGCTGTTCGCGGTGGGCCTGCTCGCCACCGTGGCGCAGTTCCTGATGACACGCGCCTACAGCACCGGGCGCACGCTGGTGAATGCGAGCCTGCAGTACCTGGGCATCGCGTTTTCGTTCAGCTACGGCGTCTTGCTGTTCGACGAACGCGTGACCTGGATGGCGCTGCTGGGCATGCTGCTGATCGTGGTGGCGGGCCTGTCGGCCACTTTGCTGCGCAGCCGCGCCACCCCTGCCGATACCAAGAACGCACCGCTGGAATCATGATGACCACCGAACTCACCACCCTCGTTTCCGCCCCGTCCTTGCGCAGCCTGCTCGGCTCGGGCCGGCCCGTCGCCCTGATCGACACCGGCTTCGATCTGGCCGATTTGGCGGCCGGCGAGCGCGCATGGCACGAAGGCCACGTGCCGGGCTCTCTGTACTTGCACCTCGACCGCGACCTGAGCGGCCCGAAGACCGGCAGCAACGGCCGCCACCCGCTGCCGGCGCGCGACGTGTTCGCGGCCACGCTCGGCCGCTGCGGCATCACGCCGCAGACGCAGGTCATCGGCTTCGATCGGCAGGGCGGCGTGTACGCCTCGCGGCTGTGGTGGATGCTGCGCTGGATGGGGCACCCGGCGGTGGCCGTGCTCGACGGCGGCGTGCCCGCGTGGCTCGCTTGCGGCGGCACGCTGGTGACAGACACTTCCGCGCCGGCCGCCGCGCCGCCCTACCCGGACCGCCCCGCGCTCGGCACGACGATCAGCGCCGGCGCGCTCGCCACCCGCCTGGGCCGCGCCCGACTGATCGACGCGCGTGCCGCCGAGCGTTTTCGCGGCGAGGTGGAGCCGCTCGACACCACCGCCGGCCACATCCCCGGCGCGTTGAACCGCTTCTTCAAGGACAACCTCGACGCTGCCAGCGGCTGCTTCAAGACGGCCGAACAACTGCGCGCCGAATTCGCACCATTGCTCGCTGCGTCAAGTGCCGCCGAAGTCGTGCACCAGTGCGGCTCGGGGGTGACGGCCTGCCACAACCTGCTGGCGATGGAACACGCCGGGCTGTCGGGCTCGTCCCTCTACGCCGGCTCGTGGAGCGAGTGGTCGTCGGACCCGGCGCGGCCGGTGGCGCGCGGCTGAGCGGCTCACTGCGTCCTTGTCCTACGTCAAGGCAGGGCCTGCAAAACCACTCGCAAAGGAACAGCCGACGTAGCATGATGTCCCAAGGTTTCCGCACTGCCAGGAGATGACCATGTTCAAGCGCATCCTCGTTCCGACCGACGGCTCCGAAATCACCGCCAAGGCCATCGAGACCAGCATCGCGCTGGCCCGCTCATTGGGCGCGCAGCTCTACACGATCAGCGTGAAAGAACCGTTCCCGTACAGCGCCATTTCCGAAATGCAGCCCACGCCGCCGCAGGAGTTCTTCGACGCGCAGGAGCGCATCGCCGCCAAGCGGGTGCAGCACGTCGTCGAACTCGGCAGCGCCGCCGGCCTGGTGTGCCAAGGGCACACGGTCGAAGCGTTGCACCCCTGGGAAGCGATCATCGACCACGCCAAGCGCATGGAATGCGACCTGCTGGTGATGGCCTCGCACGGGCGGCGCGGCGTATCGGCGTTGCTGCTCGGCAGCGAAACGCAGAAGGTGCTGACGCACTCCAAAGTGCCGGTGCTGATCGTCCGTTAGGCGCCGCGCGTTCAGTGCGCGTGCAGTTGCTGCACCGCCACCAGGACGATCAGCAACCCGGCCGCCAGCCACGCCAGCTGCGCCACCGTCTCACGCCAGGTGAGTCGGTGCTGCAGCTGCGGGATCAGGTCGGCCACCGCCACGTAGATGAAGCTGCTGGCCGCCACCACCAGCAGGTACGGAAACAGCGCTTCCCACGGCCCGACGATGAAGTACCCGACCACGCCCCCCAGCACCGCGGCCATGCCCGACAGCGCGTTGTAGAACAGCGCACGGGCGCGTGAAAAGCCGGCGTTGAGCAGCACGATGTAGTCGCCCACCTCCTGCGGAATCTCGTGCGCGATGATCGCAAGCGACGTGACCACACCGAGCCGCGTGTCGGCCAGGAACGCGGCGGCGATGATGATGCCGTCGCAGAAGTTGTGGATGCTGTCGCCCATGATCACGCTCCAGCCGCCGCGCCCGGCCTGGTGCTTGTCGAAGCCGTGGTGGTGGTG
>JAYVTD010000071.1:0-2355 GCA_043774765.1 Rhizobacter sp.
CGGCTGCGGCTGATGTTCGTCTGCGCCCACCCGGCCCTGGCCGAGAACGTGCGCGCGCCGCTGATGCTGCAGGCCGTGCTGGGCCTGGACGCGCAGGCCATCGCCAGCGCCTTTCTCGTGTCGCCCACGGCGATGGCGCAGCGCCTGGTGCGCGCCAAGGCCAAGATCCGCGAGGCCGGCCTGCGCTTCGACCCGCCCGAGGCGCGTGAGCTGCCCGCCCGCCTGGCCGCCGTGCTGGATGCGATCTACGGCGCCTACACGCTGGGCCGCAATGATCCCGACACTCCCGCCGGCGACCTGCGCGAGGAGGCCGTCTTCCTGGCCCGGCTCGTCACCGCGCTGCAGCCCGACCAGCCCGAGGCCTGGGGGTTGCTGGCGCTGCTGCTGAACGTCGAAGCGCGGCGGGCGGCGCAGTTTGATGCCACAGGCCGCTTCGTGCCGCTGGCCCGGCAGGACTCGGCCGCCTGGGACACGCGCTTGATCACCGAGGCCGAGGAGGCGCTGTGGGCCGCCGCGCGCCTGCGCCAGCCTGGCCCCTTCCAGCTGGAGGCCGCTATCCAGTCCGCCCACGCCCAACGTCGCGTGACCGGCCACACGCCCTGGGCTGGCATCGCCCAGCTCTACGCGCTGCTTGTGACGCATCACCCCAGCCTGGGCGCGCGCGTGGGCCAGGCGGTGGCGCAGGCAGAGGCTGGCGACTCGGTGGCTGCGCTGGCGACGCTGGACGCCTTGCCCGCTGCCGCCGTGCAGGCCTACCCGGCCTACTGGGTGGCACGTGCCCATGTGCTGCAGAAGGCCGGTGCGCCCTGCCACGAGGCGGCTCTGGCGGCGCTTCAACGCGCCATTGGCCTGACGGAAGACCCGCGCCTGCGCGACTTCCTGGCCTCGCAGGCTCAGCCGTTTTCAGGCCTCGCGTAATAGCCCAGCCCGCGCACCGTGTGCAGCAGGTCGGCGCCCAGCTTCTTGCGCAGCTGATGCATGTAGACGCTGATGGCGTTGCTCTCCAGCTCCTCGGGGGATAGGAAATTCAAACTCAAACGCACTTTTTTCTCCCAAAGGCCCCCCGGCCACGCTCCCGAACACCCCTGATGCGGTACTTGGGTTCGGCAGCGGTCTGTTGGGGGTCGACCGCAGCCCAAATGAGCGTCATCCGTGGCGACCGTGTCCGGGTTTCCCCGAGCGATCGGACGCCAAACCTGGGCTCTGAGAAGATCTGGCGCAGCCGATCCCCGCGGCACTGGTCAGCGGACCGCCTGAAACGTGTTGGCTGGAGGATCTCAGGCCGCTTGCAGCTGCGACCCACGGGCGGGCGCGCGGCAGCGCCCGGGCCTGCGGAGCGCGGGCACTTTGACGAAGACAGGTTCGCCTTCGGCGCCGCACCAGCACACGCCGTCCAACACCAGGCAGTGAAGGTGGATGTTGAAATTGGCCGCCGAGCCTTTCATCCACAAACTCGGCTGGATCAGCGTGACCGCGCCGCTGTCAGCCTGCTCGTCCTTGGGCCCGGCCTGATCGAGCAGGAAGCGCGTGATGGCGCGATGCACCACCTGCAGTAGGGGCGTTACTAGCTTGGGTTTCGCGGCCAGCAGCAGGCGCAGCGGATATGGGCGAGGATGCCGCATTCGAGGAAGGCGTCGAACGCGTCCTTCACAAACTGCGGCAGGTCGGCGCCGGCTGCGGCCTCTGCCTGCTCGCAGAACGTGGCGGCGTGCTGCTGCACCAGGCGGTACAGCGTGGTTTGCTCGGGTCGGTGGCGCCCGCTGGGGCTGCGGGGACACCTTCGGGGGCCGCGGTGCCCATGCGACCGGCTTCTTCGGGGCGACGAGCTCACGGCAGCGTATGTCGCTGATGGGTCGGGAAGAGCCGTTCGGCCTGACGTCCGACAGCCGACCGCCGGGAGCACCTGGCTCGGCGCTCTGGCACCGCGGACTATGGCAGCAGGTGCTCGCCGCGGAACAGCTCGGTGGGCGTTTCTCGATCGCGGATTAACCAAGCCTCGCCGCCTGACACCATCACCTCCGCAGCGCGGCCGCGGGTGTTGTAGTTGCTGGCCATGCTCATGCCGTAGGCGCCGGCAGACAGCAGCGCGAGGGAGTCACCGGCCTGCACCGCCAGCGCGCGGTCGCGGCCCAGCCAGTCGCCCGATTCGCAGACCGGGCCGACCACGTCGTAGGTCACCGGAGGCGCGTCGCGCAGGCGGCAGGGCACGATGCCCATCCAGGCTTCGTACATCGCCGGGCGCGCCATGTCGTTCATCGCGGCATCGACGATGCAGAAGTGCTTGCCATCCGCGTCGTCCGACGGCTTCAGGTACAGCACCTCGGTGACCAGCACGCCGGCATTGCCGACCAGCGA
>JAYVTD010000072.1:0-4712 GCA_043774765.1 Rhizobacter sp.
TTGCGTCTTCACGGTGCAGGTACAACACGTCGACGAAGTCGGTGTTCAGCCGCTTCAGGCTCGCGTCGACCGCGCTCATCATGTGCTTGCGCGACAGACCGCGCTCGTTCGGCCCCGGCCCCATCGGATTGGCGAGCTTGGTGGCGAGCACCCAGCGTTCGCGGTCGGCAGCGATCAGCCGCCCGGTGATGCGCTCCGACTCGCCTGCGGCATAGGCGTCGGCGGTGTCGATCGCGTTGATGCCGGCGTCGCGCGACGCGTCGACGATGCTCGCGGCCTGAAGCGCATCGGTCTGGTCGCCAAACATCATCGTGCCGAGCCAGAGCTTCGACACTTTCAGGCCGCTCGCGCCGAGCGGGTGGTAGGTGGTGGTGTTCGTCGTCATATTTGCTCCCTTGTCAGTCGACCGTGACCTTGGCGTCGCGGATCACCTTGCCCCACTTGGCCGTCTCGGCCGTGATGAAACCGTCGAACTCTTCCGGGGTGCCACCGACCGGGATCGTGCCCATCGCTTCGAGCCGCGCTTTCACGTCGTCGAGGCGCACGATGCGCGCCACTTCGTCGGCCATGCGCTTGACGATGTCTTTCGGCGTACCGGCCGGTGCCAGCATGCCGGCCCAGGTGCTGCCGGTGAAACCGGCAATGCCTTGTTCGATGAAGGTCGGCAGCTCGGGCGCGGCCGGCAGCCGCCGGTCGCTGGCCACGCCGATCAGGCGCACCTTGCCGGTCTTGCCGGGGTTGAGCAGGCCGGAAGCAGCGTCGAAGAACAACTGCACCTGGCCGCCCATCAGGTCGGTCAGGGCCGGTGCCGCGCCGCGGTACGGAATGTGGACCATGAAGCTGCCGGTCACGGCCTTGAAAAACTCGGTCGTGAGGTGCGCGGCCGAGCCGTTGCCACTCGACGCGAAACTTACCTTGCCGGGGTAACGCTTCGCATAGGCGACGAGCTCGGCGGCGGTCTTGAACGGCGCGTCGTTGTTGACGGCCGCCACCAGCGGCGAGATGCCGATCAGCGACAACGCGGCCAGGTCTTTTTTCGGGTCGTAGGGCAGCTTCGGGTAGAGCGAGGTGTTGGCAGCAAAGGCCGCGATCACCACGCCGAAGGTCGTGCCGTCAGGCGGCGCCTTGGCGATCAGGTCGACGCCGATGATGCTGTTGGCGCCCGGCTTGTTGTCGATCGTCACCGGCTGGCCAAGCCGCTCCTGCAGCTTCTGCGCGACGAGCCGCGCCGTCACGTCGGTGAACCCGCCGGGGGTGTAGGGCACGATCAAACGGATCGGCTTGTTCGGCCAGCTGGCCTGTGCGAACACGGCGGGTGCGGCCAGCGTGGCGGCGCTGCCGGCCAGCAGCGTGGTGTTGAACTGGCGGCGTGTGACGGGGTGCTTTGGCATGCTGTGGTTCTCGTGAGGGATGGTGTTCAAGCGGCGGCCGTGTACCGGTCGCGCAACTCGCGCTTGAGTACCTTGCCGATGGCGCTGCGCGGCAGTTCGTCGATGTATTTCAAGGCGGCCAGCCGCTGGGTCTTGCCGACACGCTGATTGAGCCACTGCATCATCACGTCGGCAGACTCGGCGGCACCGGCACGCGGCACGACGAACGCGACCGGCGTTTCGCCCCATTGCACCGAAGGCACACCGACCACCGCCACGTCGGCCACCGCCGGGTGTTCACGCAGCACCGCTTCCAGGTCGCTCGGGTAGATGTTGAAACCGCCGCTGATGACCATGTCTTTCTTGCGGTCCAACAGCGTCAGGAAACCGTCTTCGTCGAAACGGCCGATGTCGCCGGTGCGGATGAAACGTTTGCCGTCGGGCGCGAACCACTCGGCTTCGCGTGTCTTCTCGGGCTGGCCGTGGTAGCCGGTCATCATGCCGCCCGAATGGCCGACGACTTCGCCGGTCTGGCCTTCTTTCTTCGCCTGTTCCGGCAGCTCGACGCCGTGTTCGTCGATCAGCCGGATGTCGTGGCCGGGTGCGGGCTGGCCCACGGTGTGCAGCTTGGTCGGGTGTTCGTGCGCGGCGAGGATGCAGGTACCGCCACCTTCGGTCATGCCGTAGTACTCGACCAGCCCGCCGGGCCATCGCTTCACCACGTCGGCCTTCAGCGCCGCACCGAAGGGCGCGCTGGTGCAGAACTTGAACCGTGTGGCCGACAGGTCGTGGGCATCGAACCCGGGCAGGGCCATCAGGCGCTGGTACTGCACCGGCACCAGCATCGTGTGGCTCATGCGGTGGCGTTCGGCGAGGACCAGGTAAGCCGCAGCGTCGAACTTCGCCATCAGGATCACGCAGCCGCCGAAGGCCAGCGTCGGGAAGAACACGACCAGCGTGGTGTTCGAGTACAGCGGTGTGGCGAGCAGCGTCACGGTGTCGGGGCCGTAGCCGAAACTGGCGCCGCGCATCACGTGGGTCCAGCGCATGCCGTGCGATTGCACGATGCCTTTGGGCTGGCCGGTGGTTCCCGAGGAATAGATGATGTTGAAGGGCCACTCTGGTTGCGCTTCGACCGGCGCGGGTTGTGCTCCTTCGGGCATCAGCCAGCGTTCGAAGGGCGTGCCCGGCGCCGCGGCGTCGAGGGCGATGCAGCGCAGCGCGGTGCCGGCTTCGCCGAGCGCGTCGAGCGCGTCGAGCGCCGCGGCGTCGATGAACAGGCGGCGCGCCTGTGCATCACCCAGCATCGACGCGAAACTCTCGGGCGTGACCGAGGGCGCAAGAGGTGCCACCGCCACGCCGGCGCGCAGCGCACCGAGAAACAGCACCGCGTAGAGCGGAGTGGCGTGGGCGCAGACGGCGATGGCGTCGCCGGCTTGCAGGCCGTCGCGCTGCAGCGAAGCGGCCACGCGGTCCATCAGCGCGTCGAGCGTGGCGTAGTCGATGCGGGTCTCGCCTTGCAGCAGCGCCAGTCGCGTCGGCTGCGTTTGGGCGTGGCCGCGGATCAGCACGCTCAAGGTCTGGAAAAGCGGTGCGGCGGTTGAAATGTCGGTAGTGCGCATTCGCGAAAGTATGCCCCGATGCGAGGGCATGGCAAGGCACGTGGCCGTCCCTTCGTCCGTGGGGTCGAAACCGCAAAAGCAAGGGTAAAGCCCCTTTGAATTCTCTGCGGGCTCGTTATCTTCTGCCCCGGAGTCGCAGTGATCCACGCCACTGTGGCGCGGTCACCAAAGTGACAGGCATCACCACCAGGGAGTCGAAGATCGCAGCAGCTGTCTCCACCGAAGGATTGCTCCGCGTCGAGGGCGTGACCGTTCGTTTCGGCGGCATCACGGCACTCGACAAGGTGTCGTTCTCCGTGACCGCCGGCCACATCGTCGGCCTGATCGGGCCGAACGGCGCGGGCAAGACGACGCTGTTCAACTGCCTCTCGCGGCTCTACTCGTTCAACGAAGGCGCGATCCTGTTCGAAGGCCGATCCGTCGTCGAACACCCGCCGCACGCCATCGCCGCTTTGGGCATCGGCCGCACCTTCCAGAACCTGGCGCTGTTCCGCACGATGACGGTGCGCCAGAACATCATGCTCGGCGGCCATTGCCGCACCAGCAGCGGCTTCTTCGCCAACGCGCTGCGCCTGCCGCAGGTGAAGCGCGAAGAGCTGGCGCTGCAGGAGCACGCCGACGAGTTGATCGAGTTGCTCGACATGCAAAGCGTGGCCGAAACGCGCGTGATGGACCTGTCGTTCGGCACGCAAAAGCGCGTGGAGCTGGCGCGTGCGCTGGCGAGCCGCCCGAAGCTGCTGCTGCTCGACGAACCGGCCGGCGGGCTGAACCACGAAGAGGTCGGCGTATTGATGGAACAGCTGCGCGACGTGCGCGACCGGCTCAAGCTGACGATGCTGCTGGTCGAGCACCACATGAACATGGTGATGCGAATCTCCGACAAGGTGGTGGCGCTCGACTTCGGCCGCGTGATCGCCGACGGCACGCCGGCCGAAGTGCAGGCCAACGAAGGCGTGATTCGCGCTTACCTTGGGGTGGAAAGCTGATGGCCCGGATTCTCGAAGTGCGCGCCCTGCACGCGCAGTACGGCCCGACGCGTGTCTTGCACGGCATCGAATTTTCGGTCGAAGAAGGGGGCATCACGACCATCCTCGGCGCCAACGGTGCCGGCAAGACGACCACGCTGCGCGCGGTTTGCGGCATGGTGAAGACGCAAGGCGAGATCGTTCTCGCCGGCAACCGCATCGAAGGCAAGGCGACCGAAAGCATCGTGCGCCTTGGCGTGGCTCACGTGCCCGACGGGCGCGGCACCTTCGTCAACCTGAGCGTCGAAGAGAACCTTCGGCTGGGCGCCTACACGCGCAGTGACAAGGCCGAGGTGGCGGCCGATTTCGAACGCATGTTCGGCTACTTCCCGCGCCTGAAGGAACGCTTTCGCCAGCAGGCCGGGCTGCTCTCGGGCGGTGAGCAGCAGATGCTCGCGGTGTCGCGTGCGCTGATGCTGCGGCCGCGCCTGCTGCTGCTCGACGAACCCTCGTTCGGCCTGGCGCCGCTGATCGTGCAGGAGCTGTTCGAGATCTTGCGCACCATCAACCAGCAAGACCGCGTCAGCATGTTGCTGGTCGAGCAGAACGCCTCGCTCGCGCTCAAGCTCGCCGACACCGCCTACCTGCTCGAAACCGGGCGCGTGGTGATCTCGGGCACGGCCGAATCGATCCGCAACGACGAAGCGATTCGCCGTTCTTACCTGGGCTATTGAGCATGAACGTTCTGCTGCACC
>JAYVTD010000073.1:0-2299 GCA_043774765.1 Rhizobacter sp.
CGGCTTCTTCCGCGAGCAGCAAAAGCCCAGCGCCTCGGTGATGCTGACGATGCACGCCGGCCGCACGCTCGACCAGGCGCAGGTGGCCGGCATCGTGCACCTGGTGTCGAGCAGCGTGCCCGAGCTCGACCCCAAGAACGTGAGCGTGCTCGACCAGAGCGGTGCACTGCTGACCAGCGGCGGCCGCCGCACCCCGGCGGCCGGCCTCGACGCCCAGCAACTGCAGTACGTGAGCCAGATCGAAACCGGCTACGGCAAGCGCATCTTCGAGCTGCTGGAGCCGATCGTCGGGCGCGACAACCTGCGGGCCACGGTCGCCGCCGAAGTCGACTTCTCGCAGACCGAAGCCACCTCGGAAGAATTCAAGCCGAACCAGGGCACCGACGCCAGCATCGCGATCCGCAGCCAGCAGACCACCGAACAGACCGGATCCAGCGCCGCCACGCCCAGCGGCGTGCCCGGCGCCGCCTCGAACCAGCCGCCGGTGCCGGCGACCGCGCCGGTCACCGGCGCCGCCCAGCCGTTGCAGGCCGCCCAAGGCGGCGGCGCCAACAGCAGCGGCCGGCGCGATGCCACCACCAACTACGAAGTCGACAAGACCGTGCGCGTGACGCGCAACGCCAGCGGCAACATCAAGCGGCTGAACGCGGCCGTGGTCGTGAACCACCGCAGCGTGACCGACGCCAAGGGCAAGACCACGCAGGTGCCGCTGACCAGCGAAGAGATCGAGAAGCTGACGGCACTGGTGCGCGAGAGCATCGGCTTCAAGCAGGACCGCGGCGACTCGGTCAAGGTGATCAACACGCCGTTCCGCATCGAGACCGTGAAACAGGTCGAGCTGCCGCTGTGGAAACAACCCGAGCTGATCGACATGCTGCGCGCCGCCGCGGTGCCGGCCGCGCTGGCGGTGGTGGCCCTGCTGTTGTTCTTCGGCATGGTCAAGCCGGCCCTGAAGGCGGCGCTGGCACCGCTGCCGCTGGCCGCACCGGGCGCGCCCGGCTCGAACCTGAACGCAGTGGTCGACGACCTGCAGAGCCTGCCCGCCCTGCCGGCGCCGAAGCGCAGCGAGCACCTGGAAGGCGCACGCGCGCTGGCCAAGGAAAACCCGGCTGCCGTGGCCGGGATCGTGCGCGACTGGGTCAATGGCGAAACCGCCACGGCCAAGACCTGAACCTCAACAGAAAGCAGCACCGTGGACGACCGAGGTCTCGAGAACGCAGCGATCCTGCTGATGTCGCTGGGCGAAGAAGAAGCCGCCAACGTCTTCAAGCACCTGAGCCCGAAAGAGGTGCAGGGCCTGGGCGAAACAATCACGAAGATGAAGTCGATCTCGCGCGAGCGGGTCGAAGGCGTGCTCGAACTGTTCGCCAGCACCGCCTCCGAACAGAGCAACCTCGTCGCCGACACCGACGAGTACGTCAAGACCGTGCTGCGCCGCGCGCTCGGCGACGACAAGGCCAACCTGCTGATCGACCGCATCCTGCAAGGCGGCGACACCGCCGGCATCGAGGGCCTGAAGTGGATGGACCCGGTGGCCGTGGGCGAGCTGCTGCGGGTGGAGCACCCGCAGATCGTGGCCGCGATCCTGGTGCACCTCGACTTCGACCACGCCGCCGAAGTGCTCAAGACCTTCAGCGAGCGCCAGCGCAACGAAGTGCTGGTGCGGGTGGCCACGCTCGACGGCATCCAGCCCTCGGCGCTGAAAGACCTGAACGAAGTGATGAGCAAGGTGCTCGCTGGCGGCGAACGCGCGCGCCGCGCTTCGCTGGGCGGCGTGAAAGCGGCCGCCGAGCTGATCAACCTGATGGGCACGAGCGCCGAAACCGCCGTGCTCGACTACATCCGCGAAGCCGACAACGAGCTGGCGCAGAAGATCCTGGACAACATGTTCAGCTTCGACGACCTGCAGAAGCTCGACGACAAGGGCATCCAGGCGATGCTGAAGGAAGTGCAGTCCGAGTCGCTGGTGATCGCGCTCAAGGGCGCGACGCCGGAGATGCGCGAGATGGTGTTCAGGAACATGTCCACGCGGGCCGCCGAAACGCTGCGCGAAGACCTCGAATCGCGCGGCCCGGTGCGGGTCTCGGAAGTCGAGGCCGAGCAGAAGGAACTGCTGAAGGTGGTGCGGCGCCTCGCCGACGAAGGCCAGATCGTCCTCGGAGGTGCGGCAGGTGATGACTTCATCTAAGGTCAAGAACATTCCACTGCCCGCCGATGGCGCACGGGCCGCGGCTTACGCACGTTTCATTCCGCGCGAAGAGCTGAGCTCGTTCGCGGCCTGGAACCCCGGCGCGCTGGG
>JAYVTD010000074.1:0-3324 GCA_043774765.1 Rhizobacter sp.
TTGCCGATCCATGTCCACTTCGCCCCCTTCGTCATCGCAATGAATGCGAGCTTGCCGGGTTCATGTTCGGCAGGGAAGGTGGGTTCGCGGAACGCTTACCTTCTTCGCGCAGCGCGTCGGTGTGTCAGCAGGGGCCGGTGCGGGCCTGCACGCGGGCGTCGCCGAGCAGGTCGGGGCGGGGTGGGGCGATGTTGGTCAGCACGACCTGCGTGAAAGTCTTGCCGGCCAGCGTGCCGCGGGCCACCAGGGCGCGGGCCAAGCGGTCGCCAAGAAAACCTCCGCCGCCAGTGATGAGCAGTTTCATGGTGGGGCTCCTTCGTGTGAATGATGGCGGCGCGGGCTCACCAGCGCACGCCGAATGTCTGGCGCCGATTGTCGATCTGCGCTTCGGTCAGGGGCACGGCACAGCGGCCGGTCAGCAGCCACAGGCGTGCGGTTTCTTCGAGTTCTTCGAGCACGGCCATCGCGCTCGCGGGTAAGTCGTGCCAGACGTTCGGGCCGAGCCGGTCGAGCATCACGGCGTGGATCGGCGCGCCGCGCGTGCGCGCTGTGGCGATCACTGCGGCCACCGCCTCGGCCGAGGCCGCGGCGCCGGGGCGGTGGTGGGGAATCAGCGGCACGTGGCCGACCTTCATCACGTAATAAGGCGTGATCGGCGGCACGATGTCGGCAGCAGTCCAGACGCCGGCGAGCGTGAGCGCCAGGAGCTGCGTGGCGTGGGTGTGGATCACACACTGCGCTTCGGGCTCGGCGGCGTAGACGCTGCGGTGCATCGCGAGCGTCTTGCTCGCACGGTCGCCGCTGAGCTAGGGGCCTTCCAGGTTCAGGTGCGCCAGCGCATGCGGCTGCAGGAAGCCCAGACAGGCGTCGGTCGGCGTGATCAGATAACCGCAGCCTTCGGGCAGGTGCACGCTGATGTTGCCGGCGCTCGCGTGCACGTAACCACGCTCGAACAGCGAACGGCCGACACGGCAGATCTCGGAGCGCAGCGCGTCGATGCTCATTTGCCGGCCTGGCGTGTGGGCGCGGCCACAGCCGGCCGACGTTGGGGGGCCACGCGCCGCTGTGGGCCGGTGATCACACCGCCTTCGATCAGCCGCTGCTCGCCATGAAGCAGGTGCTCGGTTGCGCAGCACCGGGCGCGCGCCGGGTCGCGCGCGGCGATCGCCTCGACGATGGCGCGGTGTTCGATGCGCACCGCGTCCATGAAGTCCTGGCGGCGTGCTTCGTTGCCGCGGGTGATGCGCATGGCGGCGCGCAGGTACTGTTCGAGAAAACCGATCATCAGGCTGAACTGCGGGTTGCCGGTGGCCTCGCCGATCGTGCGGTGAAAGGCCAGGTCTTCGTCGACGCCGTCGCGGCCCCTGGCCGCTGCCAGGTCGATCGCCTTCAGCGCACGCCGCAGCCCGGCGACCTGGGTGCGGTTGGCACGCTCGGCCGCGAGCGCGGCGGTTTCGCCTTCCAGCACCCGCCGCAGTTCGACCACGTGCACCACGGCCTGCATCGATTCGAGCACGCTCGGGTCGAACGCGAGCGCCTGGTTCACGGGCGGCACGGTCACGTACACACCCGAGCCCTGACGCGAGCGCACCATCTCGCGCGACTTGAGCTGGTGCACCGCTTCGCGCACCACGGTGCGCGACACGCCATGGGCCAGCGCGAGCTGCTGTTCGGTGGGCAGGCGGTCCCCGGGGCGCCAGGCGCCGGACTCGATCTGCGCGCCGAGCAGCCCGGCCAGCCGGTCCGAGAGCCGCTCGGTGACGAGCCGGGTCGGCGCGGGCAGGGTGGGCGGCGCAGAGGTGGGGGAGTGCAGCATAGTTATCTGGTCATCATACAAATAAGCAAGGGTTTTGTTCTAACGGTTTGTCCTGATGGCGGGGGCGCGTGGCAATGTCGATACTCGCGCCGCACAGCGGTGTTGTGGCGGCCTCGTGCTGCGGCTGGCAGCCCCCTTACTCATTTCAGGATCCCAGGCCATGGCCAGCGTCACCATTCAGGCGGTCAAGAAGAGTTTCGGCGCGGTGCCGATCCTGCACGGCGTCGACATCGACATCGACGATGGTTCCTTCACCGTGCTGGTCGGCCCTTCGGGCTGCGGCAAGAGCACGTTGCTGCGCATGATCGCGGGGCTGGAGCAGATCAACGGCGGCGAGATCCGCATCGGCAACCGGCGCGTGAACGACCTGCAGCCGAAGGAGCGTGACATCGCGATGGTGTTCCAGAACTACGCGCTGTACCCGCACATGACGGTGCGCGAGAACATGGCGTTTTCGCTCACGCTGGCGAAGATGGACAAGGCGACGATGGACGCCAAGGTCGGCCGCGCCGCCGGGATTCTGGCACTCGGCGCCTTGCTCGACCGTTACCCGCGCCAGCTGTCGGGCGGCCAGCGCCAGCGTGTGGCGATGGGCCGCGCGATCGTGCGCGACCCGCAGGTGTTTTTGTTCGACGAGCCGCTCTCCAACCTCGACGCCAAGCTGCGCGTGGCCATGCGCAGCGAAATCAAGGAACTGCACCAGCGCCTGAAGACCACCTCGATCTATGTCACGCACGATCAGATCGAAGCCATGACCATGGGCGACAAGATCGTGGTGATGCGCGAAGGCCGCATCGAGCAGACCGGCAGCCCGCTCGACCTGTACGACCATCCGGCGAACCAGTTCGTCGCCGGCTTCATCGGTTCGCCGGCGATGAACTTCCTGCCCGGCACGCTGCGCCGCAACGGCGACGCTGCCAGTGTCGAGCTGGCCGACGGCACCCGGCTCGAAGCGCCGGCGCGCGTCGGTGGTGTCGACGGTCAGCTCGTCGTCTTCGGCACTCGGCCCGAACACCTGACACTCGCCGACGGTGGCGGGATTCCGGCGCGGGTGGTCGTGATGGAGCCGACCGGCATGGACACCTTCGTCGCCTGCCGCCACGAAGGTGTGGAACTCTCGGCCGTGTTCCGCGAACGCCACGACTTCGCGCCCGGCAGCACCATCCACCTGCTGCCCGACCTGCAGCGGGTGCATCTTTTCGATGCCGGCAGTGGCCGGCGCCTGGCGGCCTGAGCGCCGGTATCGCATTTCCCACGAACGTTCACAGAAGGAGAGATTCATGAGTGATTTCAATCGCCGCAAATTCCTCAAAAGCTCGGCCGGTGTGGCCGCAACGGCCTCGGTGGGTGCCGGCAGTGCAGTGTTCGCGCCGCTGGCGCAGGCCCAAACGCTGTCGTTCAAGCCAGAAAAGGACGCCAAGCTGCGCGTGCTGCGCTGGAGCCGCTTCGTGCAGGGCGACATCGACGCCTACATGGTCAACGTGAAGAAGTTCACCGAGAAGACCGGC
>JAYVTD010000075.1:0-11876 GCA_043774765.1 Rhizobacter sp.
GTGAAACCGGCCCGGCCGATCGCCTCGCTCAGTTCCTGCACCTGCGCCTGGTCGGGTTCGATCTCGACGCTGTGCTGGGTGAGGTCGACTCGCACCTGTGCCCCGCTGTCCAGCGCCTTCACCGACTTGACGATGGCACCGGCCGAGCGGCTCGAATACATGTCTCGCACTTCGAAGGCAATCATGTGGCACACCCGCAGCTGATCGTGCTGCGAATATTGCGCCGCGCCGGCACGCCACGTCTGTTCGCTTTCGAACATTCAGGCACTGCAAACTAGGGGCTGGAAGGTGTGCCCCGCGCTGGTGCGTCCGCAGGCTCAGGCGACGATGCCTTTGCCACGCAGCGCCGCGATGTCGGCCTCCGAGAGCCCCATCTGCGCCAGCACCGCGTCGGTGTCGTCGCCGAGGTGCGGCGCCGCCGAGCGCAGCGTGCCCGGTGTGGCCGACAGCTTGGGCACGATGCCGGGCACGTCGATTTCGTGGCCGTCGCGGGTGCGCTGGCGCAGGATCATCTCGCGCGCGCGGTAGTGCGGGTCTTCGTGGATGTCTTTCGCGGTGTAGACCCTGCCGGCCGGCACGCGCGCCGGGCCGAGCGTGGCGAGCACGTCGGCCACGCTGCGGGTCTGCGTCCACTGCCCGATGGCCGCGTCGATCTCGGTGACGCGGGCGACGCGTCCGGCGTTGCCGGCCAGGTCTGCCGAGGTCGCGAGGTCATTGCGGCCGATGGCCTCCATCAGGCGCTTGAAAATGCTGTCGCCGTTGCCGGCGATCAGCACATAACCGTCATGGCACCGGTACGCGTTCGACGGTGCGATGCCGGGCAGCGCGCTGCCCGCCGCTTCGCGCACCGCGCCGAACGCGCTGTACTCGGGCAGCAGGCTTTCCATCACGTTGAACACCGCTTCGTTCAGCGCCACGTCGATCACCTGGCCGGCTCCGCCGTTGACCTTGTGGTGGTACAGCGCCATCAGCACGCCGATGGTGCCGTGCAGCGCCGCCAGCGTGTCGCCGATCGACACGCCCACGCGCACCGGCACGCGGCCCGGCTCGCCGGTCAGGTGGCGCAGCCCGCCCATCGCCTCGCCGATGACGCCGAAGCCCGGCCGGTCGCGGTACGGGCCGGTCTGGCCATAGCCGGAGATGCGCAGCATCACGAGGCCGGGGTTCAGCGCGCTGAGCGCGTCCCAGCCCAGGCCCCAGGCCTCGAGTGTGCCGGGGCTGAAGTTCTCGACCAGCACGTCGGCCTCGCTGATCAGGCGGCGCGCGATGTCCTGCCCTTCGCTCGTGCGCAGGTCGAGCGCGACCGACCGCTTGTTGCGCGACGAGACCTGCCACCAGACCGAGGTGCCGTCCTGCAACAGACGCCAGTGGCGCAGCGGGTCGCCGCTGCCGGGTGGTTCGATCTTGACCACGTCGGCGCCGAACTCGCCGAGCATCTTGCCGGCGAAGGGCCCGGCGATGAGCTGGCCCATCTCGACGACGCGCAGACCGTCGAGGGCGCCGGGGGTGAAGGGCGGGGAGGGCAGTTCGCTGGGCATGGGCGGTTCCGGTGGGAGGCGGCTGACGCAATGATCGGGGTTCAGGCCACCGCGCCGAACAGCGCCCCTGCGCCCGCCGTGACCGCCATCGCGATCGCGCCCCAGAAGGCGACGCGCCAGATCCCCTTCCAGACCCCGGCGCCGCCGGCCTGCGCAGAGGCTGCGCCCAGCCCGGCAAGAAAGACCAGCGAAGTGATCGACACCCACAGGATCAGCTGCTGTGCCGGTGCCGCAGCGACCACCACGATCGGCAGCGCAGCGCCGACCGAAAAGCTGGCGGCCGAGGCCAGCGCGGCCTGTGTGGGCCGGGCTGCGGTCACGTCCGAGAGGCCCAACTCGTCGCGCACGTGGGCGCCGAGCGCGTCGTGGGCCATCAACTGGCCGGCGACGGTGTCCGCCAGCGCGGGCTCCAGCCCGCGGACTACATAGATGCCCGCGAGTTCTCGCTGCTCGGCTTCGGGGTTCTCTTTCAGCTCGGCGCGCTCACGGTCCAGATCGGCGTTCTCGGTGTCCGCCTGTGAGTGGACCGACACGAATTCGCCGGCGGCCATCGACATGGCTCCGGCGATCAGGCCTGAAACACTGGTCAGAAGAATCGTTCTGTGGTCGGCGCCGGCAGCGGCCACACCCAGCACGAGGCAGGCGGTGGAAACGATCCCGTCGTTCGCTCCGAGGACTGCAGCGCGCAGCCAACCGATGCGATCGCTGCGGTGTCGCTCTGTGTGTCTGCGTGAAGTTCTCAAGTGGATTCCTTTCTGTGGTGCAGGGTCACGATCAGGAGAGCCGAATGTTCTGCCAGACTTTCCGCTGGCTCGTCACTGACCGGCCGCAGAACCTGATCACCGGGCCGCTCGGCCCGCTGCCGCTGCTCGACCTGTGCGTGAGCTTCTACCCGACGTGCTTGCCGAAGTGGTACAGCGAGCGTTCGAGCGCGGTGGCCGCTGCACCGGCGTTCCAGGAGCCGCGCTGCTCGCAGTTGAAGCCGTGGTGGGCCGCGTAGAGATGGACTTCGACTTCGGGATGGGCCTGCTCGAACGCCTTCACGCTCTCGAGCGGGATGTGCGTGTCCAGCTCGCCGAAATGCGCCAGCGTCGGCACCGCGGGTTGGCGCGAGGGCTCGCTGCCGACCGTCATGCCGCCACCGTAATAGGCCACCGCCGCCGACAGGCCGCGCACCTGCTCGGCCGAGCGCCAGACCAGCAGGCCGCCCCAGCAGTAACCGACGATGCCGACCTTGCCGGCCCGCGCTGCGTAGTCGACGGCCGCCTGGATATCCTGCAGCACCCCGGCCGCCGGCAGCACTTCGACCGCCCCTTTCAGGCGCATGCCTTCGGTCATGTCGTTCGGTGTGTAGCCGAGCTGGATGTGGCGCTCGACGCGATCGAACGTTGACGGCGCGAGCGCGAGGTAGCCGGCGGCCGCGTAGCCGTCGGCGACACCGCGGATGTGCGAATTGACGCCGAAGATCTCCTGCAGCACGACGATCGCGCCCTTCGGCGTGCCCGACGGCTCGGCCACATAGGCAGACGACAGGAAGCCATCGGCGGCGGTGAGGGTGATGGTGGACGAAGGCATGGGGCAACGCTCCTGGTGGGCCGGGCAGCGACGAACGTGTCGCTGCGTGAGCCTCGACTTTTACACACGGCGGCTGTTACGAAAGCGCGGGGGTTGTTCGCAGGCCCATCGAACTGCGCCGGATCGGCGGTGGCCGAGTTTTCGGTGCGCTGGTCCACCATCGACAGACCTCTTGAGACAAGAAAAAAGCCCCAGAGCGTTGGCTTCTCTAGGGCTCTCGGACTTCCCGGGATTTTCCGGGACATCCTTGGATGTCGTGATGGTGGAGAGGAGGAGGATCGAACTCCCGACCTTCGCATTGCGAACGCGACGCTCTCCCAGCTGAGCTACCCCCCCACGGCGGGAGCAAGTCTAACAAATCGGCGGGCGATGGAAGGACTTGGCGCAGACAGGCGGCTCCGACAAGAATCGGGGCCCGACACTTGCCTGGTGGAGCCCCCATGAGCCGACCCGATCCCGCGTGGCTGGAAGTGCAATACAACAACCGCGCGCGCATTCCCGAACACCCGCAGATCTTCGAGCGCTGGGCCCGAGCCTCGGCGCAAGCGCGCGCAAACGCCGCGTGCCGAATCGACGTGCCCTACGGCGAGGGGCCGAACGAAACCCTCGACGTGTTCCCCGCGGCGCAGCCCGACGCGCCGGTGCTAGTCTTCATCCACGGCGGCTGGTGGCGCTCGCTCGACAAGCGTGACCACTCGTTCGTCGCGCCCGGCTTCACGCAGGCCGGCGCGATGGTGGTGCTGCCCAACTACGCGCTGTGCCCGTCGGTGACGATCGAAGCGATCGCGTTGCAGATGACGCGGGCGCTGGCGTGGACCTTTCGGCACGCTGCGCAGTACGGCGGTGACCCGCAGCGCATCGTCGTGGCCGGCCACTCTGCCGGCGGGCATCTGGCGGCGATGCTGCTGTGCTGCCGCTGGCTGCAGGTGGGGCTGGACTTGCCGGAGCAGCTGGTCACGTCGGCGCTCGCCATCTCGGGCCTGTTCGATCTGGAGCCGGTGTGCGAGACGCCGTTCCTGCAGGCCGACCTGCGCTTGACGCCGGCTTCGGCGAGACGTCTGAGCCCGGCGTACTTTGCGCCACCGGCGGGCACCTTGTACGCGGCGGTCGGTGCGAACGAGAGCGAAGAATTCCTGCGCCAGAACCGGTTGATCCGCAGCGCATGGGGCGAGCGCACGGTGCCGGTGTGCGAGACGGTGCCGGGCACCAACCACCTCGACGTGCTGCACCAACTCGCCGACCCGCAAGCGCGTTTGCACGGCCTGGCGCTGCAGAGTCTCGGGTTAAACCGCAATGTTTCCGGCTGAAGATGAGGATGCCCATCATTCCTTCTGTGGGCCTAGACCGTGCCAATGCACTGCATTGGTCGTTTGTATTGGCGATCGACAGGATGCTGGGGTAGCGACAAGTGTGCCGCTCGTTCGAACGACGATGTGACGGTGGCCGCTTGCAGTTCAACTCACAGGAGATCGACATGGGCTTGAAAGGTTCGAAGGCGCAGACCACCGAAATCACCGGCGCCGACGGCAAGGTCAACGGCATCACCTACACCGACCGCACCAGCGGCGAAGCGAAGCACTTCGAACTCGAAGGCGTGTTCGTGCAGATCGGCCTGGTGCCGAATTCCGAGTGGCTCAAGGGCACGTTGGAGCTGTCGCGCCATGGCGAGATCGTGGTCGATGCGCGCGGTCAGACATCGCTGGCAGGTGTGTTCGCGGCGGGCGACGTGACGACGGTGCCGTTCAAGCAGATCATCATCGCCACCGGCGACGGCGCGAAGGCCGCGCTCGGTGCGTTCGACCACCTGATCCGCAGCTCGGCACCCGAGCCGTTGGCCGCTTAGTGCTTCAAACGGCGGGTGCCACGGCGGCTCGCCGGCTCACGCGCCAGCCGTCGATCGAATACATGATCAACGCAAGCCAGATGCACGCGAAGCCGATGAAACGAACCATTGGGAACGGCTCGCCGAATACCCAGATGCCGACGACCACCTGGATCGACGGGCCGAGGTACTGCACGATCCCCAGCGTGGCCATCGACAGGCGGCGTGCGCCGGCCGCGAACAGAAGCAGCGGCACGGCAGTGATCGGGCCGAGCGCGATCATCCAGACGTTGGTCAGTGTGTCGGGGGCCGGAAAGCTTGAGGTGCCGTGCAGCGCCGCGAGGCCGAGCGCCAGCACGGCCAGCGGGGCCAGCAGCAGCGTCTCCAAGGTCAGGCCTTCGAGGGCGCCGAGCACCGCGATCTTGCGCAGCAAGCCGTAACCGCCGAAGGTCACCGCCAGCGAGAGCGCGATCCACGGCGGCCGCCCGGCCTGCACGGTGAGCCACAACACGCCACAGGCTGCGATGGCCAGCGCGATCCACTGCGCGCGGCGCAGGCGCTCGTGCAGCAGCGTCATGCCGAGCAGCACGTTGACGAGCGGCGTGATGAAGTAGCCCAGGCTCGCCTCGAGCACATGGCCCTGCATCACGGCCCAGATGTAGGCGAGCCAGTTCGCGCCGATCAGCAGTGCGCTGGCAACGAATGCCGCGAGCACCTTCGGCTGGCGCAGCACCGGCCGCAGCCAGCCCCACTGGCGGCGCGCCGTCAGCAGTGCGGCGAGGAACAGCAGGCACCACAGCACGCGGTGCGCCAGGATCTCGGGCGCAGGCACCGTGGTGACGATGCGAAAGTACAGCGGAAACAGCCCCCACCAGACGAAAGCGAGGGTGGCGTAGACGACTCCGGCTTGCATCCCCGGGCCATCAGCCCTTGGCCAGCAAATACTTGCCGTACTGCTCGCGCAGCCGGTTCTTCAGCATCTTGCCGGTGGCGCCGAGCGGGATCGCGTCGACGAAGACCACGTCGTCGGGTGTCCACCACTTCGCGATGCGGCCTTCGAAGAACGCAATCAGTTCGTCGCGCGTGAGCTCGGCACCGGGCTTTTTCATCACGATGAGCAGCGGGCGCTCGTCCCACTTCGCATGCGTGGCCGCGATGCACGCCGCCATCGCCACGGCCGGGTGCGCCATCGCGATGTTTTCAAGGTCGATCGAGCCGATCCACTCGCCACCGGACTTGATCACGTCTTTGCTGCGGTCGGTGATGTGCATGTAGCCGTCGGCGTCGATCGTGGCCACGTCGCCTGTGGGAAACCAGCCCCGCCCTTGTGCATCAGGCACCAGCGGGTCGCCGCCTTCGCTCTTGAAGTAACTCTGAAGGATCCAGGGGCCGCGCACCAGCAGCTCGCCCGAGACCTTGCCGTCCCAGGGCAGCGCCTTGCCGTCTTCGCCAACGATCTTCATGTCGACGCCATAAACGGCGCGGCCTTGCGTACTCTGCACCGCCATGCGTTCTTCGGGCGACAGATCGAGGTGCTTGCCTTTCAGAATGGACGCCGTGCCCACCGGGCTCATCTCGGTCATGCCCCAGGCGTGAATCACCTGCACGTCGTACTTCTCCTGAAACGCTTTCATCATCGCCGGCGGGCAGGCCGAGCCGCCGATCACGGTGCGGCGCATGGTCGAGAACTTCAAGCCGCCGGCTTCGACAAAACCGAGCAGGCCCTGCCACACCGTGGGCACGCCGGCCGACACCGTGACACGCTCGGTCTCGAACAGCTCGTAGAGCGACTTGCCGTCGAGCCCCGGGCCCGGGAACACGAGCTTCGCACCCATCATGCAGGCCGCGTAGGGCAGGCCCCAGGCGTTGACGTGGAACATCGGCACGACCGGCAGGATCGAGTCGCGCGCCGAGACGTTCAGCGAGTCTGGCAGGGCGATCGCGAAGGTGTGCAGCACCGTCGAACGGTGGCTGTAGAGCACGCCCTTCGGGTTGCCCGTGGTGCCCGAGGTGTAACACAGCGACGAGGCCTGGTATTCGTCGAACACCGGCCACTCGAAGTGGTCGTCTTGCGCGTCGAGCAGGTCTTCGAAACACAGCAGCCCGGCGATCTTGCTTTCCTTGGGCATGTGCGCGCGGTCAGTCATCGCGACGAACTTCTTGATGGTCTTGACGCGGCCGGCCACCGCTTCGACCAGCGGCAGGAAGGTCATGTCGAAGAACAGCACCTGGTCTTCGGCGTGGTCGGCGATGTAGACCACCTGGTCGGGGTGCAGGCGCGGGTTGAGCGTGTGCAGCACGGCGCCCGAGCCCGAGACTGCGTAGTACAACTCCATGTGGCGGTAGCCGTTCCAGGCCAGCGTGGCGACCCGGTCGCCAGGCTTCACGCCGAGCGCCGCGATGGCCTTGGCCATGCGCCGCGAGCGCGAGGCCAGATCGCGGTAGGTGCAACGGTGGATATCGCCCTCGACCCGGCGCGAAACGATTTCCTGGTCGCCGTGGTGGCGCTCGGCGTGGACCAGCAGCGAAGAGATCAGCAGCGGCTGCTGCATCATCAAACCGTTCATCTTGACTCCATCGAAGGTGGTGTGGGGCGTGCGTCCAGGCGGCGCCGCGGTGCTTTCGATTGTGCCGTGCCCGGCAGCGCGCTACCTCAGGGTTTGAACTGCAGCGCCGCGGCACACACCGGGCGGCACCGGGGAGCTTCCCGTTTGCAAACACCGCCGCGCACGGCATCATCGGTGCATGGCACGCATCGTCTTCACGCAGCAGCTCAAGCGCTTCACGGAAACGCCCGAGGTCACCGCGCCGGCCGCCACGCTGCGCGCGGCGCTCGAAGCGGCGTTCGCGGTGAACCCGCGCCTGCGCGGTTACGTGCTCGACGACCAGGGCCATCTGCGCGCCAACGTCGTCGCGTTCATCGACGGCGCACGCTGCCACGAACGCGTGGCCCTGGCCGACCCGTTGAAGCCCGATAGCGAGGTCTACGTGATGCAGGCCTTGTCGGGCGGGTAGACCGCGTCCGCGAAAATACTTCGCCAGCTGGTCGATTTCGCGTCTCGCCGTTCGTCGACCAGAGGCCAGCCAACCAGGAGGAGCTTCGGAGATGGAACAACGTGCATGGGTCGCCACCCGCAAGGGTCTCTTCGAACTGCGCCAGCGTGCCGGCACCTGGGAGGTCGAGCGCATCAGCTTTCTCGGCGAACCGGTGTCGATGGTGCTGCCACCGACCGATGGCGGGCGTTTGTTCGCAGCGCTCAACCTCGGTCACTTCGGCGTGAAGCTGCACGGCTCCGACGATGGCGGCGTCACCTGGGCCGAACTGACGACGCCGGCCTACCCGCTGCAACCCGAAGGCGAGCCGCTCGCCGGTGTGGCCTGGAAGCTGTTGCAGATCTGGTCGATGGAAACAGCGCACGGCACGCTCTGGGCCGGCACCTTGCCGGGTGGCCTGTTCCGCTCGGAAGACGCTGGCCAGTCGTGGCAACTGGTCGAGCCGCTCTGGAACCACCCGGCCCGCGCCGAGTGGTGCGGGGGCGGCTACGACGTGCCGGGCATCCACTCGATCTGCCCGCACCCCACGCGCACCGACGAGATGCTGGTCGGCCTGAGCGTCGGCGGTGTCCTGGCCAGCACCGACAACGGCGCTTCATGGGGCACGCGGGCCGGCGGCATGCGCGCGACCTACATGCCCCCCGAGCGCCAGTTCGACCCCAACGTGCAGGACCCGCACGCCATCGTGCGCTGCGCGGCCCAGCCCGACGTGCTCTGGTGCCAGCACCACGGCGGCATGTGGCGCTCGACCGACAACGCGGCCACGTGGCACGAGGTCACCGGCGTGCCGGTCTCGAATTTCGGCTTTGCGGTGGCGGTGCACCCGGGGCATGCCGACACCGCGTGGTTCGTTCCCGCCATCGCCGACCAGACCCGCGTGCCGGTCGACGGCGCGATGGTCGTCAACCGCACCCGCGACGGCGGGCGCAGTTTCGAGACGCTGCGCAATGGCCTGCCGCAGCGCCACTGCTACGACCTGGTCTACCGCCACGGCCTGGCCGTTGACGACGCGGGCCGCATGCTGCTGATGGGCAGCACCACCGGCAATTTGTGGGGCAGCGTTGACGCTGGCGACCACTGGGCCGCTGTCGATGTGAAGCTGCCGCCGATCTACGCGGTGCGCATGGGCTAGCTCAGCGCAGGTCGCCGTCCACGTAATACCAGCGCCCGCCTTCACGTGCGAAGCGGCTGGTCTCGTGCAGGCGCTGCGCGCGGCCGCCGAGCTTGCTGCGGGCCACGAATTCCACGCTGGCGTGGTCGGCGCCCTGCACCGTGTGCTGCCGCACTTCCAGACCCAGCCACTTCAGCCCCAGCGGATCGGGTTCGATCACCGCGGGCCGGGTGCTCGCGTGCCATGTGGCCAGCAGGTAATCGCCTCGGCCCAGCACATAGGCGCTGTAACGCGAACGCATCAGCGCTTCGGCCGTCGGCGCGAGCAGGTGCAGCGGCCCGGCTTGGTATCGGCCGCAGCAGTCGGCACAGGGCAAGGCGGGTGATGCGCCGCAGGGGCAGGGCCGTGGCGTCGTCATGCCGCCGATCTTGCGCCACTCACAGGTCTTAGCTGCAGCTCCCAGGTTTCGCCCACCAGGTCGTGGCCGAAGCTGTGGTGCGGTTCGCTCGCGACGAGCCGGTAGCCGGCCTTGCTGTAGATGCCACGCGCGGCCAGCAACAGGCTGTTGGTCCACAGCACGATCTTGTGATAGCCGGCCCGGCGCGCAAAACGCTCGCACTCGTCGACCAGCCGCACGCCCAGGCCGAGGCCGCGCGCCGAAGGTTCGATCAGCAGCATGCGCAACTGCGCCACGCCCTCGATGGGTTCGTGCGTTTTCTCGTCGCGCGCCTGCACCAGGAAGACGCTGCCCACGTTGGCGCCGTCGCGCTCGGCGATCCAGCAGGCTTCGCGCTTCGCATCGAAACGATCGATGAAGTCGGCGGCGATGCGGGCCACCAGCGCTTCGAAACTGCCGTCGAATGCGAATTCGTCGGCATACAACGCGCCGTGGCGCGAGATCACCCAGCCGATGTCGCCCGGTCGGTGGGCGCGCAGCAGGTAAGGCGCCTTGCGCTCGCCGCCGTTGCCGAGCAGTTTTTCGATCTGTGCCATGGCCTGCAGCAACTGCTGTTGTTGTGGCTCGGTCAGCGTGGCCAGCAAGGCCATCACGTCGGCCTGCGAGCGGGTGTTCAGCGGCGCAAAAGCACGCCGGCCGGCAGCGGTGAGGTTCAGGTGCTGGTGGCGGGCGTCGGCCGCGGCGCGTGTCGTCTTCAGCAGGCCGCGCTCTTTCAGGCCGCGCAGCAGGCGGCTCATGTAGCCGGGGTCGAGGTCGAGCTCGCGCGACAGCTCGGTGGCGGTCTTGCCATCGTGGTGCGCCAGCTCCCACAGCAGCCGCGACTCGGTCAGCGTGAACTTCGTGTGCAACAGGCCTTCGTGCAACACGCCGATGCGGTGTGTGTAGAAGCGGTTGAACTCGCGGATCAGTTCGATCCGGGTGGCAGCGGTGGTGTCAGGCATCGGTGCATACAAGTTGCCAAAAGCAAATGATAAGTTGTCTAAGGTCGAATACCAAGCCGGTTCGGTGCGCGCCTGGCAGCCGGCGCCGGCACGGCCTGAAACCCCGGGCTTGCGCACACTACTGGATAAACGTACAGTATTCAAATGGACCTCGTGCCCGCTGCCGTTTCTGCGCCGCTGCCGCTGCCGCCCCCGTCGGCGGGGGTGGGCAGCGCACGCGCGCCGCACGACCCGCCGCGCCGGCCGCCCGTGCCCGCCCCCGAAACCTTGCACCCCACGCTCTGGCTCGGTCACCAGCTCGCCCGCCACGCCGACGTGGCCGTGCCCAGCGGGTTCAAAGTGCTCGACGCGCAATTGCCCGGTGGCGGCTGGCCGCGCCGCGCGCTCACCGAATTGCTGCTGCCACACCCCGGCATCGGTGAAATCCGCCTGCTGTGCGCCAGCCTGGTCGCCACCCAGAAAGCCGGCCGGCTGGTGATGCTGTTCGACCCGCCGTCAGCGCTCTCGGCGCACGCGCTCGCGCAGCTCGGCTTCGACGTGCAACAGCTGCTGATCGTCAACACCCGCACCCGCGTGATCCCCGGCACCGACAGCCTGTGGGCGCTCGAGCAGGCGCTCAAGAGCGGCCACGTCGGCGCGGTGCTGGCCTGGCTGCCGCCGCGCCTGCAGCCCGAGCGGCTGCGCCGCCTGCAGCTCGCCGCGCACAACCACGACGGGCCGGCTTTCGTGCTGCGCGAAACCAGCGCCGCGCAGCGCCCCACCTCGGCGCCCCTGCGCCTGGCCTTGCGTCCGGGCGGTGCCGATGTGCTCGCGGTGCGGGTGCTCAAGCGCCGCGGCCCGCCGCTCGAAGCGCCGCTGCAGCTCGAGCTGCCGCCGGTGCTGTCGAGCATGGCGCTGCAGCGCGCGCGCATCGGGCTGAGCGCTGGCCTGCCAGCCGCCGCAAACGAGTCGTCGCTGGCGTTGCACGCGGCCACGTTCATCAACCTTGCAGCGGCACGCTGAAGCCTGGCGCTTGGCGGGCGACGTGA
This sequence comes from Rhizobacter sp., assembly GCA_043774765.1. Taxonomy (GTDB): domain Bacteria; phylum Pseudomonadota; class Gammaproteobacteria; order Burkholderiales; family Burkholderiaceae_C; genus LMDS01. The sequence goes on from JAYVTD010000075.1 coordinate 11,527, forward strand.
TGCTTTTCCGGATGAACCTGACCCGTGCTCTGGATCGCCCTTCACCTGCCGCTGCTGTCGCTCGAATCGTTCGTGGCCACCTTGCCGCACGAGGCCGGTGCGCAAGCGCTGGCATTGGCCGACGGGCACAAGATCGTCAGCGTCAACGCGACCGCCCGGGCCTTGGGCGTGAAGCCCGGGCTGAAGCGGGCCACCGCGCTCGCTCTGGCACCGCAGCTCGTGCTCGGCCAGGCCAGCGCAGCGCGTGACGAACAGGCGCTCGTCACTGTTGCGCATGCCGCACTCGCGTTCACGCCGATCGTCGTGATCCCCGAGGCGAGTGGCGCCGTGGGCGCGCCAGCGCCGCACAG
>JAYVTD010000076.1:0-5647 GCA_043774765.1 Rhizobacter sp.
CGGGATCGGAAAGTCTGCATTGTCGGCGCCGCGCGACCGCACAATCCGCTGGCCTCGTTCGATGCCGCCCTCGGAGTACCGCGATGAAGCTCAAGAAGATCGCCCTCGGTTCGCTCGCTGCCCTGGTGCTGGCCGGCACGGCCGCCTGGTTCAGCCTCGACAAAGAAACGCGCGGCCTGCTGGCCACGCTGCCGACCAACCGCGACCTGCTGTTCTGGAGCGTGCCGCAGCGTGATGCGGCGTTCCGGGCGCTCGACCGTTTGTCGGTGCTGGCCAAGTCACGCGTCGTGGCGGCCGGTGGCAACGCCCTGCCGCTGCCGCCGGGGCCGGCGCTGAAACTTCCGATCGATGTCGACGCCTACATGGCCGGCCAGCGCAGCGCGGCGCTGCTGATCGTGCACGACGGCAAGCTGCGCCTCGAGCGCTACGGCCTCGGCTTCGACGCCAGCGGGCGCTGGACCAGTTTTTCGGTGGCCAAGTCGTTCACCTCGACCCTGGTGGGTGCGGCGCTGCGCGACGGCCACATCCGCAGCATGGACGACAGGGTCAGCGACTACATCCCGCAGATGAAAGGCTCGGCCTACGACGACGTGAGCATCCGCCAGCTGCTGACGATGACCTCGGGGGTGAAGTGGAACGAGGACTACACCGACCCCAACTCCGATGTGGCGCGCTTCAACAACCACCAGCCCGAAGAGGGCGTGGATGCGACCGTGAGCTACCTGCGCCGCCTGCCGCGCGAAGTGCCGGCCGGCACACGCTGGCTCTACAGCACCGGCGAGACCAATCTCGTCGGCATTCTGGTCGGCCAGGCGACCAAGCAGAACCTGGCCGACTACCTGGCACAAAAGGTCTGGGGGCCCGTCGGCATGGAACAGCAGGCCACCTGGCTGCTGAGCCGCAGCGGCAAGGAAATCAGCGGCTGCTGCGTGCAGGCCGCGTCGCGCGACTTCGCGCGCTTCGGGCTCTTCGTCCTGAACGGCGCACGGGTGAATGGCCAGAGCATCGTGCCCGACGGTTGGCTCACCGAGGCCACGACCGAGCGCACCGGCGTCAGTCAGCCCGGCCGCGGCTACGGCTACCAGTGGTGGACCTACACCGACGGCAGCTTCGCCGCGCGCGGGATCTTCGGCCAGGGCATCTTCATCGACCCGAAACGCAAGATCGTGATCGTCTCCAACGCCAACTGGGGCGGTGGCGCGCGCGACCCGGTGGCCGGCCCGGCGCGCGAAGACTTCTACCGCGCGGTGCAAAAGGCCGTCGACGACGAGCCTGCCGGGTCATCAAGGCCGTGAGCGAATGCCTGCCGCGACAATGTCGGCGTGACCACCGCTGCACCTCCCCCGGCTGACTTCGAGCCGGCCAGGGCCGAGTTCCTCGCCGGCCTGGCCAGCCACCAGGCCAATGACTTCGTTCAGGCCGAGAAACACTACGCGGCTTCGCTGCGGCTGTGGCCGGGCCGGCCGTCGACGCTGATCAACCTGGCCGCCGCGCAGTTGCGCCTCGGGCACCCGCTCGATGCGCTCGCCAGCGCCGATGCCGCCCTCGCCGCCGAGCCCGCCAGCGCCGACGCGCTGCTGCACCGCGGAATCGCACTCGCCGAACTGGGCTGGTGTGCCGACGCGCTGGCGGCGTTCGAGTGCCTCACCGCGCTGGCCCCCGACCACGCGCTGGCCTGGAGCCACCGCGGCAGCCTGCTGCGCGAGTTGCATCGCCACCAAGACGCCGAGGCCGCCTTCCGCGAGGCCCTTCGCTTTGGGGCCGACCCCGAGTTGCACCACTACTACCTGGCCGGGCTGGGCGCCGAGAGCGCACCGCCGGCGCCGCCGCGCGACTACGTCGAGCGGCTGTTCGACGCTTATGCCGGCGACTTCGACGCGCACCTGCTCGGAACGCTGGGCTACCGGGCTCACCACGAGCTGGTCGATCGGGTGCGGCGCTGCGCCGACGCCGCAGGCTTCGAGGCCGCGCTCGACCTCGGTTGTGGCACCGGGCTCTGCGGGCCACTGCTGCGGCCGCTCGCACGGCACCTGACCGGCCTGGACCTGTCGGCGGTGATGCTGGAACGCGCGCGCGCCAGCGCTGCCTACGACCGGCTCGAACAGGCCGACGCCACTCAGTTCCTCGCCGGCACCACCGCGCGCTTCGACCTCGTGGTCGCGGCCGACGTGCTCATCTACATCGGCGACCCGGGCCCGCTGCTCGCCGCGGTGGCGCGTGCGATGCCGCGTGGCCTGTTCGCCTTCAGCGTCGAAGCGGCCGACGATGTCGACGCTGCCGACGCCGGCCCTGGCTGGCGCCTGCTGCCGAGCCTGCGTTATGCCCACTCGCGCGCACACCTGCTGCGGCTGGCGCAGGCGAACGGGTTCGAGCCGGTGCTGGTCGAACACGCCCCCGTGAGGCACGACCAGGGGCAGGCTGTCGACGGCCTCTTCCTCGTGCTGCGGCGGGTGGCGGCGCCGAGGCCGTGAATCGCGCCCGGGTGACCCTCAGTTGCGATACCCCGGATCGACGCGGTCCACGATCCGCTGCAGCGCATCGAACGCATCCTGCCCGGCCCCGAAGCGCGAGTCGAACTGCAGCGAGTCGCGCACGCAGCCTTCGAGCACCGGCTGCGCGATCGCGCGCGGCGTTCCCATCGAGAGCGTGGCGAGCTGCACTTCGCAAGCGCGGTTCAGCAGCCACATCAGCCCGAAGGCCTGTGCGAGGGTGTGGCCGATGGTCACCGGGCCGTGGTTGCGCAGCAGCAGCACCTGCTTGCCCCCGGCGCTGGCCAGAATGCGTTCGCCTTCGCCCGCGTGCACCGTGATGCCCTCGAACTCGTGGTACGCGACCTTGCCGAACAGCTGCGCGGCGTAGAAGTTGGTGTAGCTCAGGCCCTGGTCGAGGCAGCACACCGCCATGGTCGGCGTGGTGTGCACGTGCATCACGCAGTGCGCGTCGGGCAGCGTCTCGTGGATCTTGCCGTGGAAGGTGAAGCCGGCCGGGTTGATGGGCCAGTCGCTGTGGCCGATCACGTTGCCCTTCACGTCGATCTTCACCAGATTCGACGCGCGCACTTCGCGGTAGTGCAGGCCGAAGGGGTTGAGCAGGAAGTGCGCGTCGGGGCCGGGCACGCGCATCGAGATGTGGTTGTAGATCAGCTCGCCCCAGCCCAGGTGGTCGAAGATGCGGTAGGCGGCGGCCAGCTGCACGCGCGCGGCCCACTCGGCTTCGCTGACCTTGTTCGCGGTTTTCTTCACGGCGTGTGCCCGGGCTCTCAAACGAAGCGGAACGCGACCGAGCCGAGCGGGCCGTAGTCGACGTGGAAGTTGTCGCCGGCCTGGGCTGTGGTCGGCCGCGTGAACGAACCCGCGAGCACCAAGTCACCCGCGTTCAGCTGCTCGTCGAACGGCGCGATCTTGTTCGCCAGCCACGCCACGCCGTTGGCCGGGTGGTTCAGCACCGCCGCGGCCAGGCCGGTCTCTTCGATCACGCCGTTCTTGTAGAGCAGCGCGCCAACCCAGCGCAGGTCGACCTCGGTCGGCCTGACCGGCCGGCCGCCGAGCACGATGCCCGCGTTGGCGGCGAAATCGCTGATGGTGTCGAAGACCTTGCGCATCACCTTTGTTTCGCGGTCGAACTGCTCGATGCGCGCGTCGATGATCTCGATCGCCGGGGTCACGTATTCGGTCGCCGAGAGCACGTCGAACAAGGTGGCGCCCGGCCCCTTGAGCGGCTTGCCGAGGATGAAGGCCAGTTCCACCTCGACCCGCGGCGCGATGAAGCGGCTGATCGGGATGTCGGTGCCTTGCGCGAAGAACATGTCGTCCATCAGCGGCGCGAAATCGGGCTCGTCGATCTGGCTGGCCTGCTGCATCGCGCGCGAGGTCAGGCCGATCTTGCGGCCCTTGACGGTGCGGCCGTCTTTCACTTCGAGCGCGACCCAGGCGCGCTGAACCGCGTAGCCATCGTTCACCGTCATCTGCGGAAACCGCTTCGAGAAGTGGCGCACCGGCGTGCGGCTCTTGCGCGCGGCGTAGAGCTCGCGGGCCAGCTCGTCGATGGTGTCTTGCGCCAGCATGCTTCAGTCCTTCTTGAAGAGCGGGTGGATGTTGTTCAATTTGCCGTCGAAGACCTCGTTGCCCACGTCGATCTGCAGCGTCACGCCCACCAGCCGGCGCGCCTGGATCGGGTCGAAGAAGGCTTTGGCGGCGGCGAGCAGGGCTTCGCCGATGCGCTGCTGCGTCGCTTCGCTGCGGCCGCGGCCCATGCGCAGGTTGAGGTAGGCGAAGGCGTAGTCCTGCTTGCCATCGGCGATCGCGAAGCTGCGCGCCGCAAAGGCCAACACGCGCGTGCCACCGGGCGGGAACACGGCCCCACCGGCTTCGTCGACCTGTTCGAGCAGGGTGTCGGCCAGGTGGCGGCACAGCGCGCCCATGTTGGCCTGCGAGTCGAGATTGCCGCTGTAGTGGATGGTGAGGTGCGGCATGGCGTGTTCCTTGTGACGAGTTCAGGCGGCGAGCGGCGTCACCGGGAAGATCGCGTTGATCTGCCCCGTGCCCGAGCTGCCGAAGTATGGCGTGACGATCTCCACGCCCTGGTCGTAGCGTTCGCCGCCCAGCAGGCCGAGCAGCATCGCAGTGTCGTGCATGCCGCCCTCCCCCCAGCATTTCTCGTTGTACATCGGCAGCATCTGCAGGAAGGCCTTCCACTCGCCGCGTTTCCACATCTCCACCACGTTGCGGTCGGTCTGTTCCAGGAACGGGTCGAACACCTTGTGCATGAACTCGGGCGCGCGGCCGTTGGGCGCGAAGTGGTGCGACAGCGAGCCGCTGGCGAAAACGGCCACGGTGCCGTCGTAACGCTCTTCGATCGCACGGCGCACGGCCAGGCCGAAACGTTCGCTCGTGGGCAGGTCGTGCCACATGCACCAGCCCGACACGCACACGACCTTGAAGTGCTGGTCGGCGTTCATGTAGCGCATTGGCACCAGCGTGCCGTATTCGAGCTCAAGCGTGGAGTCGCTGTGAGCGCGCGTGGCCACGCCCATTTGATTCGCCACGCCGGCGATCAAGTGACCGAGCTGCGGGTTGCCGGGATAGGCATACGGCAGGTTCTTGATGAAGTGCGGCAGCTCGTTGCTGGTGTAAACGCCCTCGAACTTCGGCGCGCAGTTGATGTGGTATTCGGAGTTGACGAGCCAGTGCACGTCGAACACGACGATGGTGTCGACACCGAGTGCGCGGCAGCGCCGGCCGATCTCCTTGTGGCCGTTGATGGCGGCTTCGCGGCAACCCTTGTGCGGGCCGTCGAGCTCTGACAGGTACATCGACGGCACGTGCGTGATCTTGGCGGCGAGTGCGAGTTTTCCCATGCTCAAACTCCCCAGTGCGGAATATGGTGCGAGCCCAGGCTCACGGCCACGTTCTTCGGTTCCAGGAACACCTCGTAGCTCCAGCTGCCACCCTCGCGGCCCGTGCCCGACGCCTTGGTGCCCCCGAAAGGCTGGCGCAGGTCGCGCACGTTCTGGCTGTTGTCAAAACACATGCCGGCTTCGATGGCCGCGGCCACGCGGTGCGCGCGGCCGAGGTTTTCGGTCCACACATAGCTCGACAGACCGTAGGGCGTGTCGTTCGCCAGACGCACCGCCTGCGCTTCATCGTCG
>JAYVTD010000077.1:0-3066 GCA_043774765.1 Rhizobacter sp.
GTTCGTTCAGGTACGCGGCCAGGGCTTTCAACCGCGCCGCGCGCTGCTGGAAGTCCATCGCCATCAGGGCAGGCAGTCCGGTGCTGCGCGCGAACGCCACCGCCTCGCCGAAGTCGATGGTTTCGGCGTGCGTGTGGTGAATCAAAGAGCCGTTCACCGCGCTGTTCAACGGCACCCCCGCGTCAGAGCCGAGCCAGCGCCCGGCGATCAGGCTTTGCAAGATTTTCACGGCTGATACTTCCACGCGCCGTTCTCGATCTTCACCATCACGCGCGCACGCTGGTCGAGGCCCAGGTGATCGGTGGGCGACATGTTGAAGATGCCGTGCGCGCCGTGCAATTCCTTCGTGGTCTCCAGCGCGTCACGCAGCGCAGCGCGGAACTCGGGCGTGCCGGGCTGTGCCTTCTTCAGCGCGATTACGACGGCCGACTGCATCAGCAGGCCGGCGTCCCAGACGTGGCCGCCGAAGGTCGAGGTCGAGCCCTTGCCGTACATGGCCTCGAACTTGTTCACGTACTCCAGCGCCGACTTGGTGACTGGGTGGTTGGCCGGCAGTTGCGTGGCCACCAGCACCGGGCCCGACGGCAGCAGCGTGCCTTCGACGTCCTTGCCACCGACCCGCAGGAAGTCGTTGTTCGCGACGCCGTGGGTCTGGTAGTACTTGCCGGTGTAACCACGCTCTTTCAGCGTGCGCTGCGGCAACACGGCTGGCGTGCCCGAGCCGGCGATCAACACCGCGTCGGGGTTGGCGGCTATCAGCTTGAGCACCTGCCCGGTCACCGAGGTGTCGGTGCGCGCATACCGCTCGCTGGCCACGACCTTCAGGCCCTTCAGTGCCGCGACCTTGTTGAACTCGCCGTACCAGCCTTCGCCGTAGGCGTCGGCGAAACCGATGAACCCAACGGTCTTGATACCGGCGTTGGCCATGCTGGTAGCGATCGCGAGCGACATCATGATGTCGTTCTGCGGTGTCTTGAAAACCCAGCGCTTCTTCGCGTCGACCGGCTCGACGATGCGCGCCGACGCTGCCATCGAGATCATCGGCGTTTGCGCTTCGGCCACCACGTCGATCATCGCCAGCGAGTTCGGTGTGGTCGTCGAACCCAGGATCACGTCGACCTTGTTCTCGGTGATCAGCTTGCGCGTGTTGCTCACGGCGACAGTGGTGTCTGAAGCGTCGTCGAGCACGATGTAGTTGACCTTCTGCCCGCCGATGGTCGTGGGCATCAGTGCGATCGTGTTCTTCTGCGGAATGCCGAGCGAAGCCGCCGGGCCGGTGGCCGACAGCGTGACGCCGACGTTGACATCCGCGTGCGCCAGCGTGGCGGCGCACAGGGCCGCGAGGGCTAGCAAGGTCTTGTTGAGTTTCATCGGTGTCTCCGTTACAGGGTTGGAATCAGGGTTGCTGGGCGAAATTGTGAACGTAACGTCACGCGGCACGCTTGACTAAGGCACGCCGCTTCGGCGCTGCCGCTGCCGCTGCCGCTGCCGATGGTTCGAGCGCATCGAGCCGCACCGCGTTCAGGCCGCCGAAAAACAGGTCGGCCACGATCGGTGCCATCAGCGCGTGGGTGTAGGCGCCGCGCGGCCGCAGCCAGGTGAACAGCCAGTTCATCATGCCGAACAGCAGCATCGTCAGCGGCTTGTCGAGTTCGACCTCGCGCAGTTCGGGGCGTGCCAGCGCGATCGCGTCGGCGAACGCCGCCACCACCTCACGTTCACCGTCGAGCACACGCTTGCGGTCGGCGGGTTCGAGGAACTTCACGTCTTCGGTCAATACACGGTGAGCGGCCTGCGCGCCGGCATAAGCTTCGAGAAACCGTTCGATCAAGCGGCGCACGCGTGCTTCCGGCGACAACGCCTTGGGCTGCTCTTCCGCCACCAAGGCCTTCAGGCGGCTGACGTGGTCGTCGGCGATCTCGAACAGCAGCTGGTACTTGTCGCGCACGTAGTGGTAGAGCGATGGTTTAGATACACCGCAGGCTTCGGCCACCTGGTTCATCGAGGTCGCGGTGTATCCCTGCTTCGCGAACAGCTCGGCGGCGCGCGCGAGGATCTGCTCGCGCTGCATGTCGTAGCCGGGAGCGCGTCCGCGCGGCATCTGCTTATCGCTCGTCGAACGACAACACGACCCGCTCGGTCAGCGGATGCGATTGGCAGGTCAGGATGAAGCCCGCCGCCACCTCGTGCTTCTCAAGGGCGAAGTTGCGTTCCATGCGCACCTCGCCTTCGAGCAGCTTGGCGCGACAGGTGCAGCACACGCCCGACCTGCACGAGAACGGGACTTCCAGGCCGGCGTCGGCCGCGGCGTCGAGGATGCTGGCGTGCTCGCTTCGGAAGTCAATCTCGCGGCTCAGCCCGTCGCGCACGATCACGATGCGCGCCTGCGCCGCATCACCTTCGCGCGGCTGCTGCTTTTCCGCCGCGCCGCCTTCGGGCAGCGGAATGCCGAAGCGTTCGATGTGGATGCACTCGGCCGGAATGCCGGCCGCCAGCAGCGCCGCTTCGGCTTCGTCGTTCACACCGAACGGGCCGCAGACGAACGCGTGATCCACGCCCTTCGGGTCAATCAAGCCGCCGAAGAACTCGCCGATCTTGGCGCGGCTCAAGCGGCCGCTGTTCAAGACCGAGTCCATCTGCTCCTGCGAGAACACCATGTGCAACGAAAGGCGCGTGAGGTATTTGTTCTTCAGGTCTTCGATCTCTTCCTTGAACATGGTCGACTTCTGGCGCCGGTTGCCATAGATCAACGTGAAGGTCGAGTGCGGCTCGCGTGCCAGCACCGTCTTCATGATCGACAGGATCGGCGTGATCCCGCTGCCACCGGCGATGCCGAGGTAGTGCCGGCTGGCAGCAGGATCGAGCGCCACGAAGAAGCGGCCTTCGGGCGCCATCACCTGCACCGTCTGGCCAGTCTTCAACGATTCGTTGACCCAGGTCGAAAAGCGTCCGCCCGCCACCTTGCGCACACCGACGCGCAACTCGCCGTCGTCGACCCCGGCGCAGATGGAATACGAACGGCGCTCTTCGGTGCCACCCAGCGTTTCGCGCAGCGTCAGGTGCTGG
>JAYVTD010000078.1:0-5409 GCA_043774765.1 Rhizobacter sp.
GCTCGGCCTGATCTTCGGCGAAGGGCTCGACGCGGTGTGGCAGCGCCACGCGCAGTTGGCGCGTGCGGTGCACGCGGCCGTCGAGGGCTGGCGCGAAGGCGGCGCGCTCGATTTCTTCGCGCAGCAGGCGGCCAGCCGCTCGGTGTCGGTGACGACCGTCACGGTCGCCGAGGGCATCGACGTCGATGCACTGCGCAGCGTCGCCCGCGAACGTTTTCAGGTGGCCATCGCCGGGGGCCTGGGGCCGCTCACAGGCCGCGCGTTTCGCATCGGCCACCTGGGCGACTGCAACCCGGCGATGATCCTCGGTGCGATAGCGGGGGTCGAAGCCGCGCTCGTGGCCCAAGGCGTCGCGGTCGGCAGCGGTGGCACACAACGCGCGGTGATGAGCCTCGCGGGTCCATTCATGCCGCCTCGATAATGCTTCAATGCACCTGTTGATCCCGTTCGCCTCTGCCCTGTCCGACGCTTCAACCCATGTGCTGCACGATCTGCACCTGCCGAACCTCGCCAGCCTGCTGGCGCGCCTGACGCCGTCGGCCGCCGATACCGGCGACGAATACACCCTCTCGCCGCCGCATGAACGCGCGCTGGCCGCCGCCTGGGGCTGGCGCGGCGATGACGGTGCGCTGCCATTCGCGGCGCACGCCGCCGCGCTCGACGGCGTGGCGGTCGGCGAGCAGGCCTGGGGCCTGGTCACCCCCGCACACTGGCATGTGGGCCGCGACCACGTCACGCTGGCCGAGCCCGAAGCCCTGCAACTCACCGAAACCGAATCGTGCGCTGCCTTCGACGCGGTGCGCGATCTGTTCGAAAGCGAAGGGTTCACGCTGGTCTGGAGCGCGCCTTCGCGCTGGTACGTGGCACACGAGAGCCTGGCGGGTCTGCCCTGTGCGTCGCTCGACCGCGTGATCGGCCGCAACGTCGACCTGTGGATCCGCCACGGCGCGGCGCATCAGTCGCAGGCGCGGCTGGTGCGGCGCCTGCAGAGCGAGGTGCAGTTGCTGCTCTACCCGCACGCGCTCAACGAAGAGCGCGAACAGCGTGACGCGCTGACGCTGAACTCGTTCTGGCTCAGCGGCTGCGGACGCGCGCAAGCCGTGCCGGCGAGCGTCGTGGTGGTCAACGACAGCCTGCGGGCGCCACTGCTCGCGCAGGACTGGGTGGCCTGGGCCGACGCCTGGCGCGCACTCGACAGCGACGCCCTCGCCACACTGCTCGCCGACGCGCAAGCCGGCCGCACGGCGCGCCTCACCCTCTGCGGCGAACGCAGCGCCCAAGGCTTCGACAATACAAAGCGTTCGCTGTGGCAACAACTCGGCAGCCGCTTCAAGGCACCCGCGCCGCACACGATTCTGGAAGCACTCTGATGGCCGCCACCCACCAGCCCACCCTGACGCAGCGCGACCCGCCGCCGCGTGCCGTGTGGGCGCTCGAGCAGGCGGGCGTGCACCCCTTGCTCGCGCGCCTTTTCGCCGGGCGCGGTGTGCGCACGGCCGACGAGCTCGACGACGGCCTCGCCCGCCTGCTGCCACCGACCGATCTGCTCGGGGTGCAGGCCGCAGCGAAGTTGCTCGCCGACGTGATCGCACAGCGCCAGCGGGTGTGTGTGGTCGCCGACTACGACTGCGACGGCGCCACCGCGTGTGCGGTCGCGCTGCGCGGCCTGCGCCTGCTCGGCGCGGCCGAGGGCACGCTGAGTTACGTGGTGCCCGACCGCGCGGTGCACGGTTACGGCCTCACGCCGGCGATCGTCGACCTGGCGCTGAAGCACCAGCCCGACCTGTTGCTGACCGTGGACAACGGCATCGCCAGCCTCGCCGGCGTGGCCCACGCGCGCGAACACGGGCTGGCCGTGCTCGTGACCGACCACCACCTGCCGGCCCTCGAGGGCGACGTGATCGTATTGCCCGACGCGAGCGTGATCGTCAATCCGAACCAGCCGGGTTGCAGCTTCGGCAGCAAGAATCTCGCCGGTGTCGGCGTGATGTTCTACGTGCTGCTCGCGCTGCGCGCCGAACAGCGCGAACGTGGCGTGTTCACGGCACAGAACCAGCCGCGGCTCGATGCACTGCTCGACCTGGTGGCGCTCGGCACCGTGGCCGACGTGGTGAAGCTCGACGCCAACAACCGCCGGCTCGTTGCGCAGGGCCTGAAGCGCATCCGCGCCGGCCAGATGCAGCCCGGTGTCGCCGCGCTGTTCAGCGCCGCCGGCCGCGACGCGCGCCGCGCCAGTGGTTTCGACTTCGGCTTCGCGCTCGGGCCGCGCATCAATGCGGCCGGGCGTTTGTCGGACATGACACTCGGCATCGAATGCCTGATGACCGACGACGTCGGCCGCGCCGGCGAGTTGGCCAAGACACTCGACGGCATCAACCGCGAGCGCCGTGATGTCGAAGCCGGCATGCGCGAGCAGGCTGAAGCTTTGCTCGAAGGGCTGATGCAGGGCGAGCTCGCCGAGCTCGCACCACCGGCCCTCGCGATCTACGACCCCACGTTCCACGAAGGCGTGGTCGGCATCGTCGCGTCGCGCCTGAAAGACCGGGTGCACCGCCCGACCTTCGTGTTCGCGCGCGGGCAACACGGCTCGCTCAAAGGCTCGGGCCGTTCGATCCCGGGCTTTCATCTGCGCGACGCGCTCGACCTCGTGGCGAAGAGAAACCCCGGCGTGTTGAAACGTTTCGGCGGCCACGCGATGGCGGCGGGTTGCACCATCGCCGAAGCCGACCTCGCCGCGTTCGACGCCGGCTTGCAGCAGGTCGCGCTCGAGTGGCTCGACGCCGCCACGCTTGCCCGCAAGCTGCTGACCGACGGCGCACTGCCGGCCGAATACTTCAACGCAACGACGGTGCGCACGCTCGACGCACAGGTCTGGGGCCAGGGCTTCGAAGCGCCGGTCTTCAGCGACGAGGTCGACGTGGTCTCGCAGCGCCTGGTCGGCGAAAAACACCTGAAGCTCAGCGTGCGCTTCGGCGGCACGCTGGTCGATGCGATCTGGTTCGGCCACAGCGAGCCGGTGGCGGCGCGCGTACGTTTGGCTTATCGTCTGAGCGTGGACGAATACAACGGGCGCGAACGGGTGCAGATGGTGGTGGAGGCTGCGGCGTGAGCACGTGGCCACGCCGCAGGTGGCTGCCGGCGCTGGCCTGCGCTGCTTTGATCACGGCCTGCGGCGGCGGCGGTGGCAGCAGCGGCGGCGGCCCGGATCCCGAGCCCGCCCCCGCGCCTAGTGTCGACGGCCCGGCCTGGTGGGGCTTTGCCCGCGACGCGCAGCACTCGGCACTCGGCGCGGTGGCCACGCAGGACTTCGAGCGCATCAAGTGGTCACGCCCCGTCGACCTGGCGCCGCAGTACCGGCCGAGCGGCGCGCTGCTGATCCACTACGGCTCGCCGGTGATCACCTCGCGCAACACCGTGGTGATGCCGGTGAAGACCGGTGCCGCTGGCGGCTTTCGTTTCGAGGCGCGCTCGGGTGGCAACGGCGGCTTGATCTGGTCGGCCGACAGCGACTACGTGCTGCCGGCGCACAACTGGGTGCCGAGCTACAACCTGGCCTTGAACGCTGCCAACCGGCTGCACGCGCCCGGCGCCGGCGGCAAGCTGCTGGTGCGTGACAACGCTGATGCGGCCACGGGCACGCTCGGCAAGCTGGTGTTCTACCGCGCAGCCGTGTACGACGCTGCACCGGCCGCGTTCAACAACACCGTCTTCATCAACACGCCGATCACGATCGACACCGCGGGCAACGTGTTTTTCGGCTTCATCGTCACCGGCGCCAACCCGGCCGGTCTGTCCAGCGGCATCGCGCGCATCGGCGCTGATGGTGTCGGCAGCTGGGTCTCGGCCACCGCCGCTGCCGCTGACGCGGCCGTCACCAAACCCGCGACCAACAGCGCGCCGGCGGTCTCGCCCGACCAGGCGACGCTCTACGTGGCGGTGAACAGCGCCGTCGTTGCGGGCAGCGTGCAAGGCGGTTACCTGCTGGCGCTCGACAGCCGCACGCTTGCAGTCAAAGGCCGGGTCGCGCTGCTGGACCCGCTCACCGGCACGCGTGCACGCATCAGCGACGACGGCACCTCGTCGCCCACGGTCGGGCCCGACGGCGCGGTGTATTTCGGCGTGCTCGAAGCGAGCTTCGGCAGCCACAACGGGCGCGGCTGGCTGTTGCACTTCGACGCGCTGCTCACGAGCAGCCGCACGCCCGGCGGCTTCGGCTGGGACGACACGGCCTCGGTGGTGCCGGCGGCGATGGTGCCGAGCTACACCGGCACGTCGACTTACCTGCTGATGACCAAGTACAACAACTACAGCGGCGCCGGCAGTGGCGACGGCCGGAACAGCCTCGCAGTGATCGACCCGAACGCGAGCCAGCTTGATCCGATCTCGGGCCTGCCGATCATGCGCGAGGTGCTGACGATCCTCGGCCCGACACCCGAGCCCGGCGCCTACGCCGGCGCGGTGAAAGAATGGTGCATCAACACCGCTGCGGTCGACCCGCTGACGAAGTCGGTGCTGGTCAACAGCGAAGACGGTTACCTGTACCGCTGGGACCTGACGCTGAAACGCTTCACGCAGCGCATCCAGCTCACCAGCGGCATCGCCGAGTCGTACACGCCAACGGCGATCGGTGCCGACGGAGCGGTCTACGCGATCAACAACGCGGTGCTGTTCTCGATTGGAAAATGAGATCGTGCCCGCCATGATCGATCCATCCTGGCCGATGGGTGCCACGCGCCAGCTGGCGCTGCTGCTCTTCGCCTGCGGCGCCGCCTTGCCGGTGGCTGCGGCGGCTCCGCCACCGGCCGCCAGCACCTTCGCCAGCGGACTGAAACAACCCTGGGGCATGGCCTTCCTGCCCGACGGCCGTGTGCTCGTGACGCAAAAGGCGGGCGAGATGGTGATCGTCAGCGCCGACGGCAAGAGCGTCGGTGCGCCCATCGGCGGTGTGCCCGCTGTCAACAGCGCCGGCCAGGGCGGCCTGCTCGACGTGGCGATCGATCCCGACTTCGCGACCGAGCCCTGGGTCTACCTCAGCTACGCCGAAGCCGGCGCTGGCGGCTCGGGCACGGCCGTGGCGCGCGGCCGCTTGAGCGGCAACACGCTGCAGAACGTGAGCGTGATCTTTCGCCAGCTGCCAAAAGTGTCAGGCAACGGCCATTACGGTTCGCGCTTCGTGTTTCGCCCCGACAAGACCCTTTTCGTGACCTTGGGCGAGCGCCAGAAAGGCAGCCCGGCGCAAGACCTCGCGAGCCACCTCGGCAAGGTCGTGCGCATCAACCGCGACGGCAGCGTGCCGGCCGGGAATCCGACACTCGGCGCCGGCGCGCGGCCCGAGATCTGGAGCTATGGCCACCGCAACCCGCAAGGCGCTGCGCTGCACCCGAGCACCGGCGAACTCTGGGACGTGGA
>JAYVTD010000079.1:0-2163 GCA_043774765.1 Rhizobacter sp.
GTGTGCCCGCTGTCGAACGTGAAACTCCGCGTCTACAAGACGATGGCCGAACACCAGTTGCCGGCCTTGCTCGACGCCGGCCTGTGCGCCACCATCAACTCCGACGACCCGGCGTACTTCGGCGGTTACGTGAACCAGAACTACCTGGAGGCTTTCGCCGCCTTGCCGCAGCTGACCGCGCAACACGCCCACACGCTTGCGGCGAACAGTTTCGAGGCGAGCTTCGTCGGCGCCGAGCGCAAGCAAGCGTGGCGCGCGGCGCTGGCCCGCACTTTCGAAAGCGCGGTGGTTTGAGCCGCGATGCCGACCGCATAAGCGGAGCCGCCGGCTCTGGGGTCTTTGCCGCTCGGTTAACCTCGCCGCCCTCGGCCTCGTGGCCACCACCAACGATCGCCCGGAGCCCCGATGCTTGAACTTCTGACCGACCCGCAAGCCTGGATCGCCTTTGCCACGCTGACCGCGCTGGAGCTGGTGCTGGGCATCGACAACGTCGTCTTCATCTCGATCCTGGTCGACAAGCTGCCCGTGGCCCAGCGCGAGCGCGCCCGCAAGATCGGCCTGTTCATGGCGATGTTCATGCGCATCGGCCTGCTGCTGGTGCTGTCGTGGATCGTCGGGCTGGTGGCACCCATGTTCACGGTGATGGGCCAGGAGATTTCGGGCCGCGACCTGATTCTGATTGCCGGCGGCCTGTTCCTGATCTACAAGAGCACCGGTGAAATTCACCAGTCGCTCGAAGGCGAAGAGGGGCATGCCTCGAGTGCGGTGAAGGCCACGTTCACGGCCGTGATCCTGCAGATCATGGTGATCGACATGGTGTTCTCGCTCGACTCGATCATCACCGCGGTGGGCATGGTCGACCGCGTCGAGGTGATGATCGCTGCGGTGATCCTGTCGGTCGCGATGATGATGGTCTTCGCCGCCACCATCGGCCGCTTCGTCTCGGACCACCCGACGATCAAGATGCTGGCGCTGTCGTTCCTCGTCGTGGTCGGCGTGGTGCTCATCGCCGAAGGCTTCGACCACCACGTGCCCAAAGGCTACGTGTACTTCGCGATGGCGTTTTCGCTGGCCGTGGAGACGCTCAACATCACCCTTCGCAAGCGCTCGAAGAAGCCCGCCGAGCTGCACTCGGCCTACGTGCCCGACGACCACCCGCCGCGCTGACGCCGGCGGCTCCGGCCGGGGACGAGGCGCTCGCGTCTGAGACAATCGACCCGTCGCCGCCTGCGTGCCCCCGCCGGCGGTCTGCATTGCAAACCCGGGGCCATGTAGAGGAACACCATGTTCAAAAACCTCGTCCGCGCCAGCGCGCTCACGCTGGCTGCGATCCCCTTGGCGCTGGCCGCATCCGCCGCGCAGGCGCAGGTCCAACCACCCCTCAAGGTGGCCTTCGTGTACGTCAGCCCGATCGGCGAAGCGGGTTGGACCTACCAGCACGAACAGGGGCGCCTGGCGATGCAGAAGGCGCTGGGCGATCAGGTCAGCACCACCGTCGTCGAGGCCGTGGCCGAAGGGCCCGACGCCGAGCGCGTGATGCGCGACCTGGCCGCACAAGGCCATCAACTCATCTTCGCCACCAGCTTCGGCTACCTCGAGCCCGCGCTGCGCGTGGCGGCCGAGTTCCCCGGCGTGCGCTTCGAGCATGCGGGCGGCTACAAGACCGCCGCGAACCTGAACACCTACAACGCGCGCTACTACGAGGCGCGCTGGCTGGCCGGCTGGCTGGCCGGCAAGAGCAGCCGGAGCGGTGTGGCGGGGTACGTGGCGGGCTTCCCCATTCCGGAGGTGGTGCAGGGCATCAACGCCTTCACGCTCGGCATGCGCGAGGCCAACCCGAAGGCCGAGGTGCGCGTGCTGTGGCTCAACACCTGGTTCGACCCGGCACGCGAGCGCGAGGCGGCCGTGACGCTCATCAACCTGGGCGCCGACGTGCTGGCCAACCACAGCGGCTCGCCCGCCGTGCCGCAGGCGGCGCAGGCCCGCTTCAAGGACAAGGGCGTGCAGGTCGTCGGCTACCAGAGCGACATGCGGTCCTACGCGCCCGATGCCCAGCTCGCCGCCATCACGCTGCACTGGGGCGGCTACTACACGCAGGTGGCGCGCTCGGTGCTGAACGGCACCTGGAAGCCGCAGCCGGTGTGGGCCGGCATGAAAGACGGG
>JAYVTD010000080.1:0-5101 GCA_043774765.1 Rhizobacter sp.
TCGACCGCGCGCTTGATCGTGGCTTCGTTGCGTTCGCGCGGATCTTCCCGCAGGTAGTCGTCGCGGAACTCTTCGTTGGCCTTGGCGTAACGGCGTTCGAGGTGCTGGATCTGTTGCGGCGTGACCGACAGCGCCCACGCGGCCGCGGCCGGAAGGGCCTGTTCCCAGGCGGTGTGGGCGCGCTTGAGCAGTTCGCCCTGCCATTCGCAGACGCGCGCCGGCGTGATCTCGACGCGCACTTCGGCCTGCGCCCGCACCAGCAGCTGGGCGTAGTCGGGCAACTGGGTCTTGCGGTGCCAGGCGAACCACTGCGCCAGCGCCTCGCGGATGCGGCGGGTCTGCTCGCCGTCGAAATCGGCGTACCCGTCAAGCCACCAGTAAGCCAGGTCGGCCGCCTGGCTGTAGCCAATGCGCAATGCGCTGCAGCCCGAAACCAGCAGAACCACGCCACACAGCGCCGCGATAATGCGCGTTCTGAAACGGGGGCCGCGTGTGGCGGGCTTCGGGGCGACGGCAGGGGACAAGGACAACATGGCACTCAATATCGTCATCATGGCCGCGGGCAAAGGCACCCGCATGAAATCGACGCTTCCCAAAGTGCTGCACAAACTGGCAGGGCGCAGCCTATTGCAGCATGTTATGCAAACCGCTGCCGGCCTGGGGGCAGACCGCAGCGTGGTGATCACCGGGCACGGGGCCGAGCAGGTCGAAGCCGCGGTCAGCGCACCGAACTTGCAATTCGTGCGCCAAGTGCCCCAACTCGGCACCGGCCATGCCGTGCAGCAGGCTGTGCCGGCGCTGCTGGACGGGGGCACCACCCTGATCCTGAACGGCGACGTGCCGCTGATCGAAGCGGCGACCGCGCGTGCGCTGGTCGATGCCTGCGCGGGCCAGCACCTGGCCTTGCTGACGATCGAGCTGCCCGACCCGACCGGCTACGGCCGCATCGTGCGCGGCGACCCGGCCGGCCGCGACGCGACGCAGGGCGGGCGCGTGCACGGCATCGTCGAACACAAGGACGCGACACCCGCCGAGCGCGCGATCCGCGAGGTCTACACCGGCGTGATGGCCGCGCCCACGGCGGCACTCAAGCGCTGGCTCGCGGCACTTCAGTGCGACAACAGCCAGGGTGAGTATTACCTGACAGACGCGGTCGCGATGGCGGTCGCCGAAGGGGTGCACGTGATGACGGTGCAGCCGGCCAGCGACACCGAAGTGCTGGGCGTGAACAGCCCGGTGCAGCTCGCCGACCTGGAGCGCCGATACCAGCGCGCCCGTGCCGAAGCGCTGATGGAAGCGGGAGTGCGCCTGGCCGACCCGGCACGCTTCGACGTGCGCGGCGAGCTCGTCTGCGGGCCCGACGTCGACATCGACGTGAACTGCATCTTCGAAGGCCGCGTCGAGCTCGGCGAAGGCGTGCGCATCGGCGCGAACTGCGTGATCCGCAATGCGGTCATCTTCCCCGGTGCGTCGATCCTGCCGTTCACCCACATGGACGGCGAAGCGCTCGGCGTGTCGGTCGGTGCCGGCGCGCTGGTCGGCCCGTTCGCGCGGCTGCGGCCGGGCGCGGTGCTGGGCGAAGAAGTGCACATCGGCAACTTCGTCGAGGTCAAGAACTCCACGCTCGCCAAGGGCGCGAAGGCCAACCACCTGGCCTACCTCGGCGACACCACGGTCGGCGAACGCGTGAACTACGGCGCCGGCAGCATCACCGCCAACTACGACGGCGCGCACAAACACCGCACCGTGATCGGGGCCGACGTGCACGTGGGCAGCAACTGCGTGCTGGTCGCCCCGGTGACGATCGGCGCCGGCGCCACCATCGGCGCCGGCTCGACGATCTCGAAAAACGTGCCGGCCGGCCAGCTTGCCGTGGCACGGGCCAGACAGGTGGCGCTCGCGGGCTGGACGCGTCCGGTCAAGAAAAAGTAGACACGTTCACGGCGCCACGTCGAGCCGCTGGCGCTGCAAGACCCAGGCCTCGAACGCGGGCTGCGGCAGCGGCGGGCTGATTAGCATGCCCTGCAGTTCGTCGCAACCCAAGGTGGCGAGGAAGTCGCGTTGCGCTTCTGTCTCGACGCCTTCGGCGATCACCGTCAGCCCGAGGCTGCGACCCATCTGGATGATGGCGCGGGTGATCGCGGCCGAGTCGCGGTTGTCGGGCAGGTCGTGCACGAAAGACCGGTCGATCTTGACCTTGTCGATCGGCAAGTGTTTCAGATGGCCGAGCGATGAATAACCGGTGCCGAAATCGTCGACCGAAATGCGCAGGCCCATGGCCTTGAGCCGGTCGAGCCGGTGTTTGACCTGGGGCAGGTCGTCCATCAGCATGCGTTCGGTGAGCTCGAGTTCGAGCAGGCCGCTGTCGAATGCACCGCCCGGCAGCTCGCGCTCGATGGAATCGAGAAAGCCCGAGGCCTGGAACTGCACGTTCGACAGGTTCACGGCCACCGGCGCCACCACCAGTCCCATGTCGCGCCAGCGCATGGCGCAGCGGGTGGCCTCGTGCAACACCCACTGGCCGATGCCGATCATCAGCTGGCGCTTCTCGGCCACCGGAATGAAAGCGTCGGCGAGCAGCAGCCCGCGCTCCGGGTGGTTCCAGCGGATCAGCGCTTCGGCGCCCACGAGCACGCCGTCGCGCGCCCGCACCTGCGGCTGGTAGTACAGGGCGAACTCACCGCGTTCGAGCGCCTGTGCGAGCTGGCCTTCGAGCACCAGTTCGGCATAGGCCGAGGCGGCGATGCCGGGCTCGAAAAACTGATAGTTGGCGCGGCCGCGGGCCTTGGCCAGGTACATCGCCGAGTCGGCGTTCTTCACGAGTTCTTCGGGCGTGTCGCCGTCGCCCGGGTAGAGCGCGATGCCGACCGAGGGCGTGACCGAGATCGGCCGGCCTTCGGCCTGCACCGCCGCGCCGATGGACGTGAGCAGCTTGTGCGCCACCTCTTGCGCATCGTTCGCGTGCTGCGCGCCGCCCGACAGGCCGGCCAGCAGCACCATGAATTCGTCGCCCCCAAAACGCGCCACGATGTCGGTGCCGCGCAGGCTCGCGGTGATGCGCGCGGCCACGCTGCGCAGCAGCGAGTCACCCACCATGTGGCCGAGCGAATCGTTGACACGCTTGAAGTGGTCGAGGTCGATGAACAGCAGCGCCAGGCGCGAGTCGTTGCGCCGCGCGCCGAGCATCGATCGTTCCAGGTGTTCCATGAACGACACGCGGTTCGGCAGCCCGGTGAGCGAGTCGTGGTGCGCCAGGTGGTGGATGCGCGCCTGCGCGGCGTGGCGGTCGCGGATGTCGCGCACGATCGTCATGCGCATGCGCTCGCCGTTGCGCATCATCGTGCGCACGATGAACTCGACCGGAATGCGCTCGCCGCTCCGCGAGACCGCCATGCTTTCGTAAGCTGTTTCCTGGCCCGAAGCGATCACCGCGGCGACCTTGGCGATGTGGTCGGGCGCAATGAACTCGAGCGTCTTGCGCCCCATTATTTCTTCGAGCGTGTAGTCGAGCAGCGCGAGCACCGGCGGGTTGGCATCGGTGATGAAACCGTCTTTGTGGAACACGATGCCTTCGGCACTGGCCTGCATGAACTTGGCCAGCCGCTCTTCCGATTCGCGCACCGCCTGCTCGGCACGCCGGAACTTGCTGATGTCGGTGATCAGCACGAATGCACCGAGCGGGCCGGTGCCGCCGGCCACCGGGCCGAGGTGCGGCAGCAGGTGCACTTCGATCCAGCGGATGCTGCCGTCGCGCCCGGGCAGCGTGCGCTCGTAGACCACCGGCACGAGCTGCTGCAACATGCGCTCGACCTGCGGCTGGATCTCGCGCGCCGCCTCGATGCCGATGACCTCTTCGAAGGTCGAGCCGAGGATCGAATCTTCGTCGCGGCCGAAGGTCTCGGCGTAGCGTTTGTTGGCGAACTGGCAGCGAAAGTCGGTGGCGTTGTAGTACGCGATCAGCACCGGCACGTTGTCGGCCAGCATCCGAAAGAGGCTCGCCTGGCCCTGGGCCGAAGGCGAGGCCTGCAGGCCTTCGCGCACGTTGTGCAGGATGCAAGTGAACTGCGCGCCGGCCGCCTGCCGGCGCGCCAGGCAGGCCACGCTGCTGATGCCGCCACCCGCGCCGCCGAGTTCGATGCCGAGCATGAAGTCGTCGGGCCGGCCGAGGCGGTCGAGCAAGGCACTGCGCGAGGCCGCGAGCAGGGTCGTGCTCCAGCCGTGGCCGAGCAGGTCTTCGCGAGGCCGGCCGGCAAAGTTGCAAAAAGCGTCGTTGACCTTCAGTGCCGCGCCATCGGTGGCGAGCTGCAAGACCATGCCGGGCCATGCGTCCCAGAAGTGCGCATCGGCGTCAGGCGGGGTCGGGTTGGCAGCCATCGGAGTGCTCCGAACCGGCGGCGGGTGCCACCGGCCTTGGTTGCGGATGATAGGCGCCGGCCTGCGCCGGGCAAGAGGGCAAGCCCGCCGAAGCGGCCATCAGCCCGGTGCGGCGCCTCGCGCGGTCTCGACCGCGAGGCACAGGTCGTCCCAGGCCTTGGCCTTGTCTTCAAGGTGACGCAGCAGGTAGGCCGGGTGGTAGGTCACGATCAGCGGCACGCCCTGGTAGTGGTGCACACGGCCGCGCAGGCGGCCGACGGGCTCCTTGCTGCGCAGCAGGCTTTGCACCGCGTAGGCGCCCATCGCCAGAATGATCTTCGGCTGCACGAGCTGGACCTGGCGGATCAGAAAACCCTCGCATGCCGCAAGCTCGTCCGGCGCCGGGTTGCGGTTGCCCGGCGGGCGGCACTTCAGCGTGTTGGCGATGTAGACCTGCCGCGCCGGCTCGGCTTCAGCGCGGGTCAAGCCAATCGCACGCAACATGTTGTCGAGCAACTGGCCCGACTTGCCGACGAAGGGCTCGCCCTGCCGGTCTTCCTGCTCGCCCGGCGCTTCGCCGACGATCATCCAGTGGGCGCGTTCGTGGCCGATGCCGAACACGGTCTGGGTGCGGCCCTCGCACAGCGCGCAGGCGGTGCAGGCCGCGACCGTGGCGCGCAGTTCGGGCCAGTCCATCGTCGCGATGCCGGCGGGCAGCGTGGCACCCGGAGCGGCCATGACGACGGGC
>JAYVTD010000081.1:0-3181 GCA_043774765.1 Rhizobacter sp.
CGTCACGACCATGCTGCCCGTCATCGACATGACGCGGGCCCGCGAGTTTTACGAACGCAGGCTGGGTTTCAAGCCCGGCGGCCTCAAGCCCGATGGCAAGTTCGTGTATTCGGTCGGCGGAACAACGCTGGCGCTGTTTCCCAAGCCCGAAGGCACGAAGGCCGATCACACGGCCGTGAGTTTTCAGGTACCGGACATCGCCAGCAGCATCACCGAGCTCAAGCGCAAGGGCGTGGTGTTCGAGGACTACGATTTCCCCGGCCTGAAGACAGTCGACCATGTCTGCGTGCTCGGCGCCGAGAAGGCGGCCTGGTTCAAGGACACCGAGGGCAACTACCTCTGCCTGCACGAAGACCTGGCGCCGGGCTGAAACGGGCCGCCGCTGAACACTGAGGCTCAGACCCCGGCGAGCACGCGCAGGTGCGCGGCTACGCTGCGGGCGAGCGCGCCGAGGTTGTAACCCCCTTCCAGGCACGAGACGATGCGACCACTGGCATGGCGGTCGGCCACGCCCTTGATGCGGCGCGTCATCCATTCGTAGTCGGCTTCGACCAGGCCGAGCTGGCCGAGCTCGTCTTCGCGGTGCGCGTCGAAGCCGGCCGAGATGAAGATCATCTGCGGTCGGAAGGCCTCCAGGCGCGGCATCCAGTTGGCTTCGATCATTTCACGCACTGCGGGCCCACGGGTGTAGGCCGGCACCGGCAGGTTGACCATGTTCGTGCCCTTGGGCACCCCGCCGCTGAAGGGATAGAGCTGGTCCTGGAAAATGCTGACCATCAACACCCGCTCGTCGCCAGCGATGATGTCTTCGGTGCCGTTGCCGTGGTGCACGTCGAAGTCGACGATGGCCACGCGCTCCAGGCCGCGCACGTCGAGCGCATGGCGCGCGGCGATCGCCACGTTGTTGAAGAAGCAGAAGCCCATGGTCTCGTCGCGGGTGGCGTGGTGGCCGGGCGGGCGCACCGAGCAAAAGGCGTTTTCCACTTCACCGTCGAGCACCGCATCGGTGGCGGCCACGGCCGCCCCGGCGGCGCGCTGCACGGCGCGCCAGGTACCGGCGCTGGCGGCGGTGTCGGGGTCGAGCGAACGCAGCCGGCCGCCGCTCTCCACTTCTTCGAGCACTTCGCGCAGTTCCGACACGTAGGCGCTGCTGTGGGCGTGGGCCAGGTCGGCCACCGCAACCAGCGGCGCTTCGCGGCGCTCCAGCGCCACGTCCAGCCCGGTGGCGAGCAGGTGGTCGTTGATCGCGTCGAGCCGCTGCGGGCATTCGGGGTGGCCCTGGCCCATGTCGTGGCCGTGGCAGTCGGGGTGGCTGTAGAAAGCAGTGGTCATGTGTCTGATCTGACGTTCTGAAAATGGGTTTTCGGGTAAGGTCACCAGATGGACAAACGTGTAGACAAGCCCCTCGTTACCCAGCTCACAGACCTGATCGACCAGATTAGCACGATCATCGTCGGCAAAAGGACGCAGATCGAAGACTGCGTCGCCTGTGTATTGGCCGGCGGCCACCTGCTGATCGAAGACGTGCCCGGGGTCGGCAAGACCACGCTGGCGCAGGCGCTCGCGGTCTCGCTCGGCCTGCGCTTTTCGCGCACCCAGTTCACCGCCGACCTGATGCCTTCCGACCTGATCGGCGTGAGTGTGTACGAGCGCAGCAAGGAAGCCTTCGTGTTCCACCCCGGCCCGGTGTTTGCGCAAGTGCTGCTGGCCGACGAGATCAACCGCGCCGGGCCGAAAACCCAGAGCGCGCTGCTCGAAGCGATGGAAGAGCACCAGGTCACGATCGACGGCGAAACCCGCGCCCTGCCCGAGCCTTTTTTCGTGATCGCCACGCAGAACCCGAGCGACCAGCTCGGCACCTACCCGCTGCCCGAGTCGCAGCTCGACCGCTTCCTGATGTGCATCACGCTCGGTTACCCCGACCAGGCGAGCGAACGGGCGCTGCTCGCCGGGCACGATAGGCGCGAGGCGATCCACGGCCTGCGCGCGGTGATGACCCCCGAGCAGTTGCTGGCGGCGCAGAAAGCGGTGCATGCGGTGCATGCGTCCGACGCGCTGCTCGACTACCTGCAGGCGCTGATCGCGGCCACACGCTCGGGCCGCTGGTTCGTAGAAGGCCTGAGCCCGCGCGCCGGCATCGCGGTGCTGCGCGCGGCGCGCGCCCGCGCCCTGCTCGACCAGCGCGACTACGTGGCACCCGACGACCTGCAGTACGTATTGCCGCAGACCGTGGCGCACCGTCTCGTGCCGGTGGCCGGCGCCGGCCGCGGCCGGGTCGAGCAGGTGCGGGCGATGGTCGAGGCGGTGCCGCTGCCTTGAGCCCCACCGGCCACCCGGCGCTGGCCGGGCTCAGTGTCTTCGAGCGCGGCTGGCTGTCGTCCAACAACGTGTTGCTGCCCGACGAAGCCGGCGCCACGCTGATCGACACCGGCCACGTGAACCACGCCGAACAGACCCTCGCGCTGGTGCGCCACGCGCTGGCCGGCCAGCCGCTCACACGCATCGTCAACACCCACCTGCACTCCGACCACTGCGGTGGCAACGCCACGCTGCAGCGCGCTTTCGGCGCCGCGGTGTTCGTGCCCGAGGCTTCAGCCGCAGCGGTACGTGCATGGAGCAGCGAGGGCCTGACCTTCGACCCGTCGGGCCAGCGCTGCGAACGTTTCACGCTGCAGGGCACGACCCGCGCCGGTGATGTGATCGAAGCCGGTGGTCGCCGCTTCGAGGTGATCGGAGCCCCCGGCCACGACCCGCAGTCGACGATGCTCTTCGACGCCGACCACGGCCTGCTGATCTCGGCCGACGCACTCTGGGAAAACGGCTTCGGCGTCGTGTTCCCCGAACTCGAAGGCGAGCCCGGTTTCGATGACGTGGGGGCCGTTCTCGATGCGATCGAGCGCCTGCCGGTGCAACTGGTCGTGCCCGGCCACGGCGCGCCGTTCACCGACGTGGGCGCGGCACTCGCACGGTCACGTGCACGGCTGGCCGCCTTCATCGCCGAGCCGCGCCGGCACGCGCGCCACGGCGCCAAAGTGCTGATGAAGTACCACCTGATGGAAGTGCGCGAACAGCCCCTGGCGGTGTTGCGCGAGTGGGCCGCGAACACCCCGCTGTTCTGCTCGGTGTGGGCGGCCTATGGGCGCCCGGAGGCCGACAGCGCCGGCGAATGGGCCGAACGCCT
>JAYVTD010000082.1:0-7308 GCA_043774765.1 Rhizobacter sp.
CCCGCGCGAGGTCGAGATCCACAACGCCTGGCCGGTCGTTGCAGGGCTGTCGGCCGACCGCGAAGGTTTCGAGCTGCACGACTTCGCAGCAGCATTCGACCAGTTTGACGACGATGCCTCCGTTCATGCGCGCTTCTACCCGCAGGTCGTCGACTTCGTGAAGCGCCACAGCGGCGCGCGCCGTGTGGTGGTGTTCGACCACACAATCCGCAAGCGCCTGCCGGCCGACCTGAAGCAGCAAACCACGGTGCAGCGACCGGCGGTGATGCTGGTGCACAGCGACTACACGCCGGCGAGTGGGCCGCAGCGTGTGCGGGATGTCGTGCCGGACGACGCCGAAGACCTATTGACGCGCCGCGTCGCGTTCTACAACGTCTGGAAGCCGCTGTACCGGCGCGTCGAGGAGCTGCCGCTGGCGATGATCGACGCGCAGACGCAAGACAACGAAGACCTGCTGCGCATGGACCTGAAGTACCGCGAGCGGACCGGAGAAATTTACGTCATGCGCCATTCGCCGAGGCACCGCTGGTACTACTTCCCGTTGATGGAAGCGAGCCAGGCCTTGCTGCTCAAAACCTACGACTCCGAGACCGACGGCCGCGCCCGCTTCATGGGTCACAGCGCCTTCGAAGACCCGACCACGCCGCCCAACGCACCGAAGCGCGAGAGCATCGAAGTGCGGACCATGGCGTTCTTCTGAGCGTCCGCGCATGGACACCGTCTTCGCGCCTCTGCGGTACGTCGCACCGCAGGCGCAAGCGCTTCACACCTATGCCTACGATCCGCCCGACGGCGCACTGCGATTCAACGGAACGCTGGTGGAGCACACCATGCCGATCCGCGACGCGCGTGGCTTGAATGACGAGGTTGGATTGCAGGGCATGGGCTTCATGCTGATGGAGCAACGCAGTGATGTGTCCCAGTTCGGCTGTGACCGCCAGCTGATCGACATTGGCTATCCTGAAGCCGAGGCGTTGGTGCGGGACCTCACCGGCGCACCGCACGCCCGCGTTTTCGATCACACGCTCCGTCGCCGGGCGGCCCACCGCCCGCCGCTCGATGGCTTGGGTGGCTCGTTCGCAGCGGTGCGCGAGCCGGTCGGCCGCGTGCACGCTGATTACACGCCGATGTCGTCACCGATCCGGCTGAGGCATGCGCTTGGCGAAGAAGCCGCCGCTCGGGCGATGCTCAGCCGCTACTTCATCATCGGCCTGTGGCGGCCACTGCTTTACGAGCCGTTGCAGGATGCACCGCTCGCATTGGCCGATGCGCGCAACGTCTATCGTGAGCACCTGATGACCAACGACATTGTCTATCGCGAGCGACGCGGCCAGACCTATGCGGTACGGCACGACGCTGCGCACCGCTGGTACTACTTCGCGGATCAAACGCGCGACGAAGTCACGGTGTTCATGCACTACGACAGCGCCCGCGCACTCGATGTGGTCACAGGAACCTGCCCGCACACGGCGTTCGAGCATCCGCAGACGCCCGCCGGCGCGACGCCGAGACAGAGTATCGAATTGCGTGTCCTGGCTTGGTACGAAGACTGAATCGATCGATGGCGTCGCAGTCGCATGAGTACTTGGTCGTCGCCGCTCCTGCATCGAGTGCAACAGACTTGTTGTGTCTCCGTTCGATTCCGTGCTCTCAACCCTGGCTGATGGGGGGAGTGTGATGTCGTTCGACCGACAAAGCGTCTCGCGTCCGAGGAGGCCGAAGGCGACAGCATGACCATGGATCCCCACACTCGGCCCAGATCCGAGGCATGCCCGCTCAGTCCGCCTGAGCGTGCATTGCCCGGCAAACCCCAACCAATCCCATCGACGAGGAAACGACAATGCCCAACATGAACATTGCCTGCCATTGCGGCGAGGTCAAGATCAGGCTGACCGGAGAGCCGGTGGCCGATCTGTACTGCCACTGTCGCGATTGCCAGCGCATCTCTGGCGGTGCGTGCGTGCCCTACTCGATCTACCCGCATGCCGGCGTCGAGGTCACCGAGGGCAAAACCTTCAATTGGGCGCTCAAGGACAACCAGCGGACGCGCTGCGTCACCTGCGGTACCTACTTGTTCGGCGACCCTGTCGGCATGGGAGTTCACGGCATCAGCGCCTACTTGCTGCCGCCCAATGTCTTCAAGCCGCAATTGCACATCATGTGCAAGGACGCAGTGGTGCAAGTGAAGGATGGTCTTCCGCACTTCGCCGGGTTCCCGGCAAGCTTCGGCGGGAACGACGACCAGGTCGAGTGGTAGACGATCTCAAGCGCTGCCGCCCTGCCAAGCCCGGGCCGATTCGACAGCGGCCCTGCCGACAGCTCACTGACGTTGGACGGATTACCGCACGTCGTTGCGGCCCTCAGGCCGGTGACCCTCGCGGCCAGTGTTTTGAAAACGCCGCGTGGCTCGTCCACAGGCCCGGCGGGATTGCGCACCGGGCCGGTGTTCAAGGCAGGGACGGCTCACTTCTCCAGCTTGAACACCATCACCGTGCCGCCTTGGGGCACCAACTTGGGTTTGCCGGTGAGCGAATCGATGCCGGACTGCATGCGCTGCGCATCGATGCCCCAGCCGGCTTGCACGGCCACGTATTGCTCGCCCGCCACCTCGAACGAGCTTGGCACGGCGGTCACGCCAGAGGGCATGTTGTACTCCCACAGCACCTTACCGTTCGTTCCGTCGAATGCACGAAATTTGCGGTCGTTCGTGCCGCCCGCAAAGACCAGGCTGCCGCCGGTCGTGAGCAGCGGTGCCCACAGGTGGGTGTCGAACTTGTGCACCCAGGCCATCTTTCCGGTCTTCAGGTCCCAGGCCTGCAATTCACCGATCGTGGCCGGTGCCTTGCCGTCTTTGTAGCGCAGGCTGCCGAGCACGCCTTCGATGGGGTAGCCGATGTACAGATCGCCCTTCTTGTACTTGACGGGCTCGGCTGCCGGCAACTCGGCGCACAAATTGTTGTTGGCCGGGATGTAGAAGAGGCCGGTTTTCGGGCTCCAGGCCTCGGGTGGCCAGTCTTTGCCGCCCCACAGCGAGGGGCAGAAGCTCACCGCCTTGCCCAGGCCTGGGCGCTTTGAGTCGTCGTAGCTCGGCCGACCGGTCTTCTTGTCGATGCCGGTGAACACATTGTTGTAAACGAAGGGCACGGCGTCGATGAAGCCGATCTTCCCGGAGGCCTCGCGCTCCAGCATCCACAAGTAGCCATTGCGGCCTGCGTGAACGGCGGCCTTGACTTTGCGCCCCTTGACCTCGGTGTCGATCAGCACGGGGGCCGAGACTTCGTCCCAATCCCAGGCGTCGTTGTGGTGGTACTGGTGGTGGCCCTTGATGGCGCCGGTGTCCACGTCCAGCGCAATCGCCGAGGTGGTGTAAAGGTTGTCGCCCTTGCGGCCTTCGGTGGGCCACGGCGCGGGGTTGCCGGTGCCCCAGTACGCAAGATTGCTTGCCGGGTCGTAGGTGCCGGTGACCCAGATGCTGCCACCGCCGTTTTTGTGCGTATCGGCCGGCCAGGTGTCGCCACCGGGCTCGCCCGGAGCGGCCGTGGTGTAGGTGCGCCACGCTTCCTTGCCGGTGGCGGCGTCGAACGCTGCGACGAAACCGCGCACGCCCGTTTCGCCACCCGACGAACCGACCATGATCTTGCCCTTGGCCGCGAGCGGTGCCAGCGTGATGTACTGCAAAGCCTTGGCGTCGCCGACCGCTTGCGTCCACGCCACCTTGCCGGTGCGCGCGTCGAGCGCCACCAGATGGGCGTCGACCGTGGCCACGTAGACCTTGTCGCCGTACAGCGCCACGCCGCGGTTGGTGGGGTGAAGCTGCAACATGTCGGCCGGCAGCTCCTTCTTCCAGCGCCACAGTTCGACGCCGCTGGCAGCGTCCATGGCGATCACCTGCGCGCCGGGCGTGGTGACGTACATGTAGCCGTTGTTGACGATCGGTGGCGATTGGTGGCCCTCGGTCTGGCCTGTGGCCAGCGACCAGGCAAGTTTGAGCTTGCCGACGTTGCGGGTGGTGATCTTGTCGAGCGGGCTGTAGCCCCAGCCGGCGTAGTTGCCGCGGTACTGCAGCCAGTTGGCCGGCTCGGGGTTGGCCAGGCGCGCGTCGGTGACAGGGGTGTAGGGGCCGAGTTCGGTGTCGGCTTGCGCGGCCATCGAACAGGCGATCAGCGCAGCGGCGGCCAGGGGTTGCATCAGCAGGCGGGTATTCATGGCGTGTCTCCTCGGGTGGGTGTGGGGGGTCAGGCCGGGCTGCCGCCCGGGGTTGCAGTGAAGGCAGCTGCGACGACGAGTTGCTCGCCGTCCAGAGTCAGGGGAAGTGCAGGCAACGCGCGCGACGCCGGACCGCTGATGACGGTGGCGCCCTCAAGCAAGGCGAACTTCGAGGAATGGCAGAAACACACCAGTGCCTTCTCCTTGGCGAGCCAGGTCTTCGTGTCGCAGCCTTGGTGTGTGCAGATCGCCGAGTAGGCCAACACGCCACCGGCCGCGCGGGCGCGCGTCTCGGCCGTCATCTCGGTTTCGGGCAGGCGGATCAACACCACTTTGTTCAGGCGGGTTTCATCGCGCCGCGTGCCACTGCGAAGGTCGAAGGGGTAGGCCAGGATCGGTTTGCCCGGCTTGAGGTCGGAGACTGTCAAGGGTGCTGGCGTGCCTTCAGCGTCGTCATCGACGAGGCGGTCACCGGTGACAGCGGCCGCTGCAGGCCGACTCGAGATGGCGAGCGGGGCGGCGATGCCCGCAGCGGCAATGCGGATGACGCGGCGGCGCGTCGTTCCAAAGCTTTCACCCGCGGTGTTGCCGCAGATGAAGTAGGGGGTGATGGGGTTGCTCATGCAGAATTCTTTCTGGCGTGCGATTGACTGTACTCAGAATTCAGAGTTCTTCACTTCGGGAAATCCCGGAACTCTGAATTCAGACATTAACGTCGGGTGATGATGCCCGATCCGGGTGTGGCGCCTTTTCGGTGAAGTCTGCGGCTCAGCCCCCGAACCGCAGCACCGCTCGAGAAGGGCTGATCGCGCCCATCCACGTCGCCATGACGGTGAAGGTGACAAATGCGCCCACCGTGCTGAAAAGCACCACGCGTGCAATGCGCCCGGCGTCGGCGTGGAAGCGTTCGGCGAGCATGGGCACGTTGCTGGCGCTGGGCAGCGCGGCGACCAGCACCAGCACAAAGGCAAAGAACGGGTCCAGCGGCATGCCGGCGGCGATGGCGATGCGGCCTGCGGCCAGCACAACCAGCGGGTGCAGAACCAGCTTGCAGGCGACGACGCCCAGAACCCCGCGCAGCGCCGGCTTCGCCACCGGGCTGCGCGCAAGCATGCAGCCGAGCGCAAACAGCGCCACTGGCGACGCCGCGCCCGCCAGCATCTCCACCGCCTGCATCAGTGGCTTCGGTGGTCGCAGGCCGGTGGCCGATGACAGCATGCCGAGCGCGATCGCCCAGGGCAGCGGGTTGGCCAGCATGCCGCGCAGTGCGCGCGCCAGTGCAGCGGGCGCTTCACCGACACTCCCAGTGCCCCCTGGCCCCAGCTGCGACAGCGCGATGCACAGTGACGTGGTCAGCACCATGTCCAGCGCCAGGGCGACGATGGCCGGCGCCGCAGCGGCCTGCCCGAGCAATGCCACCACCAGTGGAACACCCATGAAGCCGCTGTTCGGAAATGCTGCCACGAGCGCCCCGAAAGATGCGTCTGCCCAGCCCATCGCGCGCCGCCGTGCCACCATCACCGCCAACGCGACCATCACCAGCGCGCTGCCGAGGTAGACCGACACCACCGCGGCGTCGAGCAGCTCGGCGATCGGCGTGCTGGCGCTGAAGCGGAACAGCATGCACGGCAACGCGAAGAACAGCACCAAAGCGTTCAGGCCGGGAATCGCGTCGAGCGAAAGCAGACGGCCGCGCGCCGCGGCCCAGCCGAGCAGCACCAGCGCGAAGAACGGCGAGGTCACCGCCAGGATGTGCTGCATCGCAGTGTTGTTCAGCCGGCGTGCAGGGCCTGCCGCCAGCCGGCCTCGGCCATGCGGCGCGCCCGTTCGCCGGTGGCGACTGCATCGCCCGCCGCCGCGTTGCCCTGCAGTGCGCGCGCGCGAATGCCCTGCAGGATGGCCGCCATGCGAAACATGTTGAACGCCATCGCGTAGTCCATCACCGCGGCGGACGGAGCCACACCAGCGCCATTGACGTGCGCGAGGTAGCGCGACAGGTACGTGGTTTCGTCGAGGATGCCGAGCGCCAACAGGTCGTGGCCTTTCAGACCGCGGAATTCTTCGGGCGAGACGCGCCACGCCATCAGGTGGTAGGCCAGGTCGGCCAATGGGTCGCCGAGCGTCGACAACTCCCAGTCGATGACGGCCAGCACCCGTGGCTCGGTGGGGTGGAAGATCAGGTTGTCGATGCGGTAGTCGCCGTGCACCAGGGCGCCCGGTGCGTCGTCGAGCCCCTGCGGCAGATGGGCTGGCAGCCAGTCGATCAGGCGCTCCATCGCCTCCAGCGTGTCGGTCTGGCTGGCGCGGTACTGGCGCGTCCAGCGCTCGATCTGGCGCGACCAGTAACGCTGTGGCCGACCGTGATCGGCCAGGCCGACGGCGCCAAAGTCGACGCGGTGGATCGCTGCCAGGGTGCCCGCCATCGCGTCGTAGATCGCGCTACGCTCGTTCGGGTTCGACCCCGGCAGCGACGGATCGACGAAGACGCGGCCGGCCACATGCTCCATCACGACAAAGGTCGAGCCGATCACGCCCGGGTCTTCGCACAGGCCGTGCATGCGCGGCACCGGCACGCCGGTGCCGGCCAGGGCCGCCATCACGCGGTACTCGCGGTCGACCGCATGCGCCGAGGCCAGCAGCACGCCCGGCGGTTTGCGGCGCAGCACCCAGCGGTGCTCGCCCGCTTCTACCCGGTAGGTCGGGTTCGACTGCCCGCCGGCCAGCGGATCGAGCCGCAAGCGGCCGCGGAAATCGGCCACGTTCGCGCGCAGCCAATCAGCCAGGCGCGCCACATCGGTCGGCGTCACGCGCTGCTTACCAGACGACAGGCTTGTTCGGCCCGGTTCATCGCGTGTCGCCTTTCAATATCCGTTTCGCCATGCTCCAGCGGTGCACCTCGGACGGGCCGTCGTAGATGCGGAACGCCCGCATGTCGGCGAAGATGCGCGCGACCACGGTGTCGGAGGTGGTGCCCTGCCCGCCGAGGATCTGCACGCAGCGGTCGGCCACGCGCCACACCGCTTCGGAAACGACCACTTTCGCGCGGCTCGACTCGGCCAGGCCGAGTGCGCCCTGATCCAGCACCCAGGCGGCATGCCAGGT
>JAYVTD010000083.1:0-5462 GCA_043774765.1 Rhizobacter sp.
GCCGCCCACCGGCGACGGCGGGATGCCTTGCGACAAGAAGGCTTGCGCCAGCGGCCGGTCCGGCAGTCTGGTGCCGGTCTGGAAGTCGATCTGGTAAGCGCGGGCTGTGCCGAGATTCGGGCACGACGAGATATTGGCATTTGGCTTCGCCTGGTAGGTGCTGAAGTAAGTCACCCCGGCAATCGTCAGCGGCGTGGTCACGACCTGCTCGTAAGGCGTTGCCGTTGTTGACAGGTTCATGAACCAGCCCTGGTACGCCGCCAGTACGAGCGGGTCCAAGGTCGTCAGCCCGGTCACGTTGTACAACCTGGAGGGCGACGCACCGTAGCCGATCACCGGGGTGATGCCCGTAGTGACTTTGATGTCGTCCCGCAGCCCGTAGAAGCGGTTGAGCACCAACGCAGCGTTCGAGGTCGACGACGGCTTTTCGCGGTCTCCGCTGCCCACCAGCAGGGTCACCTGCGAGCCCAGCACCACGGCGCTGGGCGCGTACATGAGCTTGCGGCGTTCGGACGCGCTCGCGCCCCACTGGCCGACATTGGCGATCTTCTGAATGGGCCAGTCGTTAACGCTCGGATAGGCGCTGAAACCGTCCGTCGGCTTGCTGGTGTTGATGCGCCAGACGTTGCCGCGGGTGTCGACGGCGTAGATCACGTCCACGTAGCCGTCTCCGTCGACGTCGACCACCGTCATGTCGGCAACGAAGCGCCCTGCGGTCGGGCCCGGATCGATGAACCGGTAGTCCGCCGATGCGGCCGGGCCCGACTGGGCATTCATGATCACGATGCCACGGCCCCGGGTGACCGTGGCGCATGCCGTGTCGGGATCGTCGTTGTCTTCGCAGGCGTCGTAGCCGGCGCCGAACACCACGAGCGGCGTGCTGTGGCCCTTGACCCGGATCGCCAGCGGGGTCGACCAGCTCTGCCCCATGTTGTTGTTGTCGGAGGGGCCGTACTTCCACATCAGCGTCGGCTGGGAAGACGCGCTAGGCTTGCTGGTCACGTCGAAGGCATAGACCAGGTTGCCGCCACGCCGCATGGCCGGGTAGATCCACAACTTGCCGACAGAAGCACCGGTGCGTTCCTGGTAGCCGCCGATCGAGCCATCGAAGAAATACGTCTTGGGCGTCGGAGTCGGCTTCAGCGTCGTCGCCACAGTCGGGTACGCGATCAACGGGCTGTTGGTGCGCACGCGGTCGAGCGCGCTCCAGTGCTCGGGTGCGACGAAGGCCCAGAGTTCGTTGCCGGCGGTGCTGCCGGTCTGGTTTCCGTTGACGGCGTGCAGCATGCCGTCGCCGGCGCCATAGAAAACCACCACGTCGTCGCCGCTGCTGCTGCTGCCGTAGTTGACGGCCAGCGGGCGCGAATGAATCACCTCGCCGTGCACCGTGGGTCGGGTCGCGGTCGCGCCCAGCCCGTAGTCGGTGTAGCTGACGGTGCCGACCGCGTCCACCGAGCCGTCACCCGTGTTTTGCCCTCGGGCCCAGCTGACGAGCGTGGCCGAGTCGGTGCTGCTCAAGCCGCCGATGCTCGGCACGTTGGTGGTGTTGAAGTCGCGCAGGCCGTAGGCGCCGCTCTCTCGACAGCTCGCGTCCTTGCAGGTGCGGATGTTGCGCGCCGCATGGCCGAGGTTGCGCAGCCGCTGGCCGGCGCCACCCCGTTCGACAAGCGGCCCGTCGGGTACGTCAGAATATTTCGACGTGGTCGAGCTGGTGCAGTTCGATCCCTGCGGGCCGGTGATTGACTGCCAATAGGTACCGCTGTCGGTGCTCCAGAAGCTCGTCGCGCAGTTCTGGATGAAGCCGGTGTTGGTGGAGTCGACCGCTGGCGCACCGCCGGCGTCCGCCAGGTACAAGGAGTTCCCGTCGAGTGCGAACTGGTACTGCTTGAGGTTGCCGAACCAGCGCTGGTAAGCGTCGGCATTGGGGCGAAACACGCCCATGAACACCTGGTTGAGGAAGGTGCCCTGCGCATTCACGCTCACTGGCAGCGAGGCCGAGGCGAACCCGCTGCTGACCGCGGCAATCCGATTGGTGACCTCGGAAAAGGCGGTGATCAGCTTGTACACGTCGCCGTCGATCGAAAAGTAGCCCCCGGGGCCGTTGGTGTCGGCCATCGACTTCAGCAGCTTGCCTTGTTGTGCGCTGGGCGACTTGTTGTAGACGTCGATCGTGAACATGCGGATGTTCTGCTGCCCGACGCCCGGGCTCACGTCGGTGCCGTACAGGAACTGGGCCCATTCGTCGGCGAAGCGCACATCGGACTTGTCACTGTTGCGCAGCGGGGTCGGATAGATCTGCGCCCCCGGGTTGTAGTTGAGCCGGCTCATCAGCGTGTTGGTCGGAATAGAGGCGCTGGTGTCGGTGCCGTACTCCTGGTTCGGGAAGGTGTTGCCGATCAGGACGATGTAGTTGTTGCCGCAGAGGTTGGCGTCGGCGATCGGGCTCTTGTACGTCGTTCGGGCGGCGTCGGTAAACGCCAGCGGGTCTTCGAGGGCGATCTTCGTGCTGTAGCGGATCGGCCCGAAATGGGTGGCGTCGGTGGGCGTGCCGCCGGTGCCGGCCGCCGCACCGGCAGGGTTGGTGTATCCGCCGAAGTACTTGAAGGCTTCGTACAGCGACGCGCCGTACTCTGCCGACGAGGGTCCCTTGAAGTCGGGCGTGGTGATTTTGCTGTCGATCATGGTCAGGTCAGCCAAAAACTCGGCGCAGCGGGTCGCGTCCATCGGCGCGATGCGTTGCCTGACGTAGCCCGCGATGACGCTGTTGCCGTCGGCCGTGCCGTTGGGGTTGAAGAGCATCGTGCCGACGTTGATCTTCAGCGCCGCGCCGCTGCCGCACACGAGGCTGTTGAGCACCAGCTTCAGCGCCCGCAATTCCACCTGGCCTTGTGTCAGAGAACCGTCGGTCCCGAATATCTGCTCGACGTAGCGCAGGCACAGCGCGAGCTGCGGGGACGCGCTCGAATAAGTCAAACTGCACTTCGCCAGCGCCCCGATCTTGCTCCACGCCTGGGCGGCGTTCGACCAGTTCGAGCTGTTGTCGAGAAAGAACAGAACATTGGGCGTCGTCGAACCGTCGCCAGTTCCTGAATAAAGATCGATGTCTTCGGCGGCTGCGCTTTTCGGGCCCAAGAGCGCGCCCAGCAAGGCGCAAACGGCTGCGGCGCGCAGCACCGGGGAGTAAGGAGTTTTCATCGTTTGCCTTTCGAATCGAGAACGCAGTGCGGCGCAGCCGGCCTCAGCTGCAACTGCTGTTCAGGGAGGAGATGTCAGTGCGCACCTCGACGCCCTGCACAACCCTGGCGCTCGCGTCGAGCAGCTTGGCGTCGGCAGCGTTGGCTTCCATGTCGTACAGCACCGAGCCGCAATTCGAGTTGCCTGACGCAGAGCCCACGGCAGTCGGGTCGACGATCGTCAGCCCGGTGTTGCTCGCGCCGCCGAAGCACGAGGTGTCTTCTGCAGCGACGTAGCTCACGTTGCCAGACAGTTTCACCAACTCGGAGTTTTTGATGACGCGGGCGCGTTTGCACGCCAGGTTCTTGATGGTCACACCAACCGAATCCGCGACCGTGTCGGCCGTGGCTTGCGTGCCCAGATTGACGTATTCAACCCGGCCGGTACCTCCCTTCAGATCGGTCCAGGTCGAGGCCGGGTCGTTCAACACCAGATCGAGCGCGTAGTTCGCCGCGACGCTGGCTTCGGTGCGCACCTGATCGTTGTTGACCACCTGGGTGTGCCGGCCCGACAGGCGCACGATGCCGATGGCGACCAACGTCGTCATCACCAGCAGCAGCATGCCGATCACGAGCACCACGCCGGACTGTTCATTGCGAAGGGGGCGGTGTTGGCGTTGATTCATGTCAAGACTCTCGGCGTGACTTCGGCGTCACGAAGGGGATGTAGGTGCTGTAGACACGACGCTTGAGGTTGGCGCTGGCGGCAGGCACCTCAACAGTCGTGTCGCTCATCTGAAACGTCGATGCGTTCTTGGCATTGGGGCTCGTACCGGTCGATCGCGCCAGCAGCCACACCCGCACGCCGATCACCAGCGACCAGTCGGCAGGCGTCGGCGTGAAGCTCTCGGGGGTGCCGTCGCCGTCGGCGTCGACCGCGTACTCGATCTGCATCTGCTCGATGTTTTCCACGATGGCAACGGGAGCCGACAGCCCGCTCGGCGTGATGTCGACATAACTCAGCACGTCGGCGCTGTCGATGTAGAAGAAGCGTCGGATCAGCTTTCGCCTGGTGGCCCGGGTGCCGTCGCAGGCCTTGGTCTGCAAGGTGAATGTCGCGGCATTGCCTCGGGCCACCACGAACGGGGTCGCGCTGTACTCGTCGCCGCACTCGGACACCTGCAGGTAAGCGTTGCCGGCGTCTTCGCTGCAGCCGGTACCGGCCTCGGTCACGGTGCAGGTGCTGGCACGCTGGGTAAAGATCGCGTCGGTCCCGGGTTTGCGGGCCAGGCAAGCCGGGTCGGCCTGCGTGTTGTTCAGGCCCACCGCGTAGGTAGCGAGCGAGTTGGTCCACACCGCAGGATCGGTCGAGCACAGGTCGATGGTGGTTCCACTCGGAATCGCCAGCGTGCCGTAGAAGCCGGTCTGCGAGAGCTGCCGGCTCAGCGTGTCGAGCCCGTAGCGGCCGTTCTCGATGACGTCGGCACTCAACTCCACCTGGCGCCGTGAGGCGCTGCTGCTGATGAGAATGACACTGGCGGCCGCGATGATCACGAGGCCGATGGCCATGGAGATCATCAGCTCGATAAGGGTGAATCCCAACGAGCGTGCGCCGCCCCGGCGCAGTCGCGAATGCTTTCGAAGTGGCTGGTTCATGGCAATCCTCATGCGGCCTTTTGCAGGTCGGGCACCAACACCCGCACCGACACGCCGCGCCGCAGCCCGGCGCCGAAATTAACGCCGGAAGCGCATTGCGCTGCGGCCGAGTTCGCCGCTGGCTCGGCGCGCGCGACGATGCCTTGCCAGACGATCACGACATAGAAATCGGCGAGCGCATTCGAGCTGGGCGGATTCACGCGCATGACACAGCCGCGCGCCCCGACCATGGCACCAACCGCATTGGCACCCTCTTTCACGGCCACTCCGCGCAGGTCGCTGCCCCAGGAACAGGCCTGGTACTTGGCTTGCGACAGCACGTCGCCGGCAACCGGTGCGGCGCACACTCCGGCGGCATCGGCAAAGTTGATCGCGTCCGATCCGTTGCCGAAGAAGGCCGAGCCATCGGTGGAGCTGATGCTCGCGTCGAGATAGCCGGTGAGAAGCCCGCGCGACGAGAGCAGGCGCGCCTGCATGTCGCGCGCCAGCGAGAGCGCCTGCCCGCGCTGATAAGACTCGAACTCGGTGGCGGCAGCGCGCGTCTGCATGCTCATCACACCCTGCAGCCCAAGCGCGAGCACGAGAATGGTCACCAGAATCTCGATCAGCGTGAAGCCGCCGGCCGATTTCAGA
>JAYVTD010000084.1:0-3069 GCA_043774765.1 Rhizobacter sp.
GATCGTGCGCCGGGTGCGCGAAGCGGTCGGCGCTGATTTCATCATCATCTACCGCCTGTCGATGCTCGACCTGATCCCCGACGGCAGCAGCTGGGAAGAAGTGGTTCTGCTTGCGAAAGCCGTGGCCGACGCGGGCGCCACGATCATCAATACCGGCATCGGCTGGCACGAAGCGCGGGTGCCGACGATCGCCACCAGCGTGCCGCGTGGTGCCTTCGCGTGGGTCACACAGAAGATGCGCAAGGAGCTGCGCGTCGCAGGCTACAACTTGCCGCTGATCACCAGCAACCGCATCAACATGCCCGAGGTGGCCGAGGCGATTCTCGAAGAAGGCTGCGCCGACATGGTCAGCATGGCGCGCCCGCTGCTGGCCGACGCGCACTTCGTGAACAAGGCGGCTGCCAACCAGCGCGATCAGATCAACACCTGCATCGCCTGCAACCAGGCCTGCCTGGACCACACCTTCAAGTCGCAGCTCGCGAGCTGCCTCGTCAACCCGCGTGCGGGCCACGAGACCACGCTGTTGATCCGTGCGGTCGCGCAGAAGAAGCGTGTCGCCGTGGTCGGCGCCGGGCCTGCCGGCCTCGCGACCGCGACCACGCTCGCCGAGCGTGGCCATGAAGTGCACCTGTTCGAATCGGCCGCGCAGATCGGCGGCCAGTTCAACATGGCGAAACTGATTCCGGGCAAGGAGGAGTTCAGCGAAACGCTGCGCTACTTCGCGCGCCGCATCACGCTCAC
The DNA here is from genome assembly GCA_043774765.1 of Rhizobacter sp. Classification (GTDB taxonomy): domain Bacteria; phylum Pseudomonadota; class Gammaproteobacteria; order Burkholderiales; family Burkholderiaceae_C; genus LMDS01. The sequence goes on from JAYVTD010000084.1 coordinate 742, forward strand.
CGGCGTGCAGCTGCACCTGGGCACGCGTGTCACGGCAGCACAGTTGCTGGCGCAGAAGTTCGACGAGGTCGTGCTGGCCACCGGCGTGCTGCCGCGCGACGCGAAAATTCCCGGCTCCGACGGTGCGAACGTGCTCAGTTACGTTGATGTGCTGCTGCGCGGCAAGGCGGTCGGCGCGCGCGTGGCCATCGTCGGCGCCGGCGGCATCGGCTTCGACGTGGCCGAGTTCCTCGTCACCGCGCCCGGCCATTCGCCGACGATGAACCTGCACGAGTGGCTCATCGAATGGGGTGTGGCCGACCCGGGCACGGTGCGCGGCGGCGTGGTGCGGCCGCAGCCGGCGCCGCCCGCGCGCCAGGTCACGCTGCTGCAACGCAAGAGCGGCAAGCTCGGCAAGGGCCTGGGCAAGACCACCGGCTGGATCCACCGCTCGGCCTTGCAGATGAAGAAGGTCGAGATGATCGGCGGCGTGAACTACGAGCGCATCACGCCGCAAGGCCTGTTCGTGACCTACGGCGAAAAGCGCAGCGACGGGCAGTTGATCGAATGCGACACGGTGGTGTTGTGCACCGGGCAGGAGCCGTTGCGCGAGCTGCTCGCGCCGCTGCACAAGGCCGGGGTGAAAGCGCACCTGATCGGCGGCGCCGACGAAGCCGGGGAGCTCGACGCGAAGCGGGCGATCGATCAGGGGACGAGGTTGGCGGCGACGCTCTGACGGGGCTGTGAGCGGCATGTTTCGAGCCTTCGTATCCACAGTATTTGGGATCGAGGGTGGGCAGAGAAGCGAATAACATTCGACGAGGCATGACTGGCGCCAAGCAACTCTGGAGTGTCGACGATGACAAGTTTCGTGAACGGCCTGGCTTTCGATGCGCCCACGAGTCGGATGCTGGCGTTGGGCGCCGATTTGTCGGTCGCCAGGGCCATCGTTGACCAGCGCGGAAATGTTCTCGCCCATGCCAGAACCGGTGGAATGATCAGCCCGAAGCGCTTCGAGTTGAATCCACAGTCAACGATTTACCGGTTCGGAAGTGCAGGAAGATCACCTCATGACGTTGCGAAAGGTGGCTGGTGGATAGAACGGCGCGAGTTCGAGCAACTGATCAACTTTGCAAACACGCACGGCATCTTCGTCGGCCTGGCGATGCGGCTCCTGTGCCTTGTGCCCCCGGAATGGAGTGACGCGAGCCTCTTGATTCGCGCCCGTGTCGTGCGCGGCTTGGTCTCATGGCGAGGTCTCGCCAATTCTGTGGTCACCCCGATGAAGAGCGGGAGCGGCTTCGTGAGAATGCCGCATCAGAATGAAATTTCGGCTCGGCGCATCCATCAGCTCTTCATCCCCGGAATGAGTGACCTCAAATCACCCGAACCCGCGATTTCGGTGGAGCAAGTTTTTCATCTCGATCCCAACGACGGCGCGCGCGGCTTCCTCTATCTGTGACCTGGCGGCAACGCCGGCTCACAGTCCGAGTTGATCAGGCCTCCACGCGCAGGCCCGCCGAGCCCGCTTCAATGCGCCCGATCACGGCCGCCTGATCGAAGCCTGCCGCGCTGAACACACGCAACACGTCGGCCGCCGTTTCCGGCCGGCAGCTCACCAGCAAACCGCCCGAGGTCTGCGGGTCGCTCAGCAGGTCGCGCGCTGTGGCCGGCAGCCCGGCGGCGAGCGTGATCTCGTCGCCATACGCGTCCCAGTTGCGGCCCGACGCGCCGGTCACGAAACCGTCGGCCGCCATCGCATTCACGCCGGCCAGCAGCGGCACCTTGTGCCAGTCGATCACCGCGGTCAGCTTCGCGCCGCGCGCCAGTTCGAGGGTGTGGCCGGCGAGGCCGAAGCCGGTCACGTCGGTCAGTGCGTTCACGCCCGCCATCGCCGCGAACTCGATGCCGGGTTTGTTCAGCATGGTCGCCGTCTTCACGAGCTGCGCGTAACCCGCGTCGTCGAGCTTGCCCTTCTTCAGCGCGGCCGAGAGCACCCCCACGCCGAGCGGTTTGCCGAGGATCAACACGTCGCCGGCTTTTGCGTCGGCATTGCGGCGCACGCGGTCGGGGTGCACCAGGCCGAGCACGACCAGGCCGTAGATCGGCTCGACCGAGTCGATGGTGTGGCCACCGGCGATCGGAATGCCGGCTTCGCGGCAGATCGTTTCGCCGCCCTTGATGATCTGGCCGATCGCCTCGAGCGGCAGCTGGTTCACCGGCATCGCCACGAGCGCCAGCGCCATGATTGGCTTGCCGCCCATCGCGTAGACGTCGCTGATCGCGTTGGCGGCGGCGATGCGGCCGAAGTCGAACGGGTCGTCGACGATCGGCATGAAGAAGTCGGTC
>JAYVTD010000085.1:0-3434 GCA_043774765.1 Rhizobacter sp.
GACGGCGCCGAGACCGACCTCGACCTCGGCCACTACGAGCGCTTCATCAGCACGCGCATGAAGCGCAGCAACAACTTCACCACCGGCCAGATCTACAAGTCGGTGCTCGAAAAAGAGCGCCGCGGCGACTACCTCGGCAAGACGGTGCAGGTGGTCCCGCACGTCACCAACGAGATCCAGGAGTTCGTCAAGCGCGGTGCCAACGATGTCGACGTGGCCATCGTCGAGATCGGCGGCACGGTCGGTGACATCGAGTCGCTGCCCTTCCTCGAGGCCGTGCGCCAGATGGCCTTGCGTGCCGGCCCGAACAACTCGGCCTTCGTGCACCTGACCTACGTGCCCTGGATCGCCGCCGCCGGCGAACTCAAGACCAAGCCCACCCAGCACACGGTGCAGAAGATGCGCGAGATCGGCATCCAGCCCGACGCGCTGCTGTGCCGCGCCGACCGCGAGATTCCCGACGACGAGCGCGACAAGATCTCGATGTTCACCAACGTCGGCCTGCAGGGCGTGATCTCGATGTGGGACGTCGACACCATCTACAAGGTGCCGCGCATGCTGCACGAGCAGCGCCTCGACGAGCTCATCTGCATGAAGCTGCAGCTGCTCACCAAGTCGGCCGATCTGCGGCGCTGGGACAAGCTGGTGCACGAGGTGGCGCACCCGAAGTTCGAAGTGAAGATCGCGATGTGCGGCAAGTACACCGACCTGTCAGACTCGTACAAGTCGCTCAACGAAGCGCTGCGCCATGCCGGCATCCACAACCACGCGCGTGTGGCAATCGACTATGTCGACTCGGAAACGCTGAGCACCGAGAACGTCGACAGGCTCGCGCTGTTCGATGCGATTCTGGTGCCGGGCGGCTTCGGCAAGCGTGGCGTCGAAGGCAAGATCCTCGCGGCTCAATACGCACGCGAGCACAAGATTCCCTACCTCGGCATCTGTCTGGGCATGCAGGTCGCCACGATCGAGGTCGCGCGCCATCTGGCCGGGCTCGAAAGTGCGAACAGCACCGAGTTCGACCCGGCAACACCGCACCCGGTGATCGCCTTGATCGACGAATGGCAAGACGCCGACGGTTCGATCCAGAAGCGCGATGCCAACTCCGACCTCGGCGGCACCATGCGCCTGGGTGCGCAGAGTTCCGACGTGACGCCGGGCACGCTCGCGTTTCAGATCTACGGCAAGGTCGTGACCGAGCGCCACCGCCACCGTTACGAGGCCAACGAACACTACCTCGACCGCCTGCGTGCGGCCGGCCTCGTGATCTCGGCAATCACCCAGCGCGAGAAGCTGACCGAGATCGTCGAGCTGCCGCAGGCCCAGCACCCGTGGTTCGTCGGCGTGCAGTTCCACCCCGAGTTCAAGAGCACGCCCTGGGACGGGCACCCGCTGTTCATCAGTTATGTGAAAGCGGCGCTCGATCATCAGGCGCGCCGCCTCGCCGCGCAGGCGGAGAAGGTGGCCGCATGAAGTTGTGTGGATTCGATGTCGGCATCGACCAACCGTTTTTCCTGATCGCCGGCCCGTGCGTGATCGAGTCGGAACAACTGCAGATGGACGTTGCCGGCAAGCTGAAGGAGATCACTTCCGCGCTCGGCATCCACTTCATCTTCAAGTCGAGTTACGACAAGGCCAACCGCTCCAGCGGCACGACTTTTCGTGGCCCGGGCATGGACAAGGGCCTGGAGATCCTGGCCAAGGTGCGGCGTGAACTGAAAGTGCCCGTCATCACCGACGTGCACAGCGAAGACCAGATCGAACAGGTGGCAGCGATGGTCGACGTATTGCAGACCCCGGCCTTCCTGTGCCGCCAGACCGATTTCATTCGCGCGGTGGCGCAGTGTGGCAAGCCGGTGAACATCAAGAAGGGCCAGTTCCTCGCACCCCACGACATGATGAACGTGATCGACAAGGCCCGCGCCGCCGCGCGCGAAAAGGGCCTGAACGAAGACAACTTCATGGCCTGTGAACGCGGAGCGAGCTTCGGCTACAACAACCTCGTCTCCGACATGCGCAGCCTGGCGATCATGCGCGAGACCGGTGCGCCAGTCGTGTTCGACGCGACCCACTCGGTGCAGTTGCCCGGTGGCCAGGGCACGAGCTCGGGCGGCCAGCGCGAGTTCGTGCCGGTGCTGGCGCGCGCGGCCATCGCGGTCGGCGTGGCCGGTGTGTTCATGGAAACGCACCCCGACCCGGCGAATGCGATGAGCGACGGCCCGAACGCGGTGCCGCTCAAGCACATGAAAGCCCTGCTCGAACAGCTCTTCGCGCTCGACCGTGTCATCAAGACGCAGCCGCTGCTCGAGAACGATTTTTCCTGCTGAAGAACAAACAACTGAACTTTCGGAGAGAACCTGCATGAGCGCCATTGTTGACATCGTCGGCCGCGAAATTCTCGACAGCCGCGGCAACCCCACCGTCGAGTGCGACGTGCTGCTTGAATCGGGCACGATGGGCCGCGCCGCGGTGCCCTCGGGTGCCTCCACCGGCTCGCGCGAAGCGATCGAGCTGCGCGACGGCGACAAGAACCGTTACCTCGGCAAGGGCGTGCTCAAGGCCGTGGAACACGTGAACACCGAGATCTCCGAGGCGGTGCTGGGCCTCGACGCGAGCGAGCAGGCCTTCCTCGACCGCACGCTGATCGACCTCGACGGCACCGAGAACAAGAGCCGCCTTGGCGCCAACGCCACGCTCGCCGTGAGCATGGCGGTGGCGCGCGCTGCCGCCGAGGAAAGCGGCCTGCCGTTGTACCGCTACTTCGGCGGTTCGGGCGCGATGCAGATGCCGGTGCCGATGATGAACGTCATCAACGGCGGCGCGCACGCCAACAACAACCTCGACCTGCAGGAGCTGATGATCATTCCGGTCGGCGCACCGAGCTTCCGCGAAGCGGTGCGTTACGGCGCCGAGGTGTTCCACGCCTTGAAGAAAATCCTGCATGACAAGGGCATCAGCACCGCGGTGGGCGACGAAGGCGGCTTCGCACCCAGCGTGGCGAGCCATGAAGCTGCGATCCAGATGATCCTCGAGGCGATCGACAAGGCCGGCTACACCGCGGGCTCGCAGATCGCCATCGGCCTCGACTGCGCCGCCAGCGAGTTCTTCAAGGACGGCAAGTACCACCTCGAAGGCGAGGGACTCACGCTCACCGCGCCCGAGTGGACCGACATCCTTAGCGCCTGGGTCGACAAGTACCCGATCATCAGCATCGAAGACGGCATGGGTGAGTCCGACTGGGACGGCTGGAAGCACCTGAACGAGCGCCTCGGCTCGAAGGTGCAGATCGTCGGCGACGACCTGTTCGTCACCAACACGAAGATCCTGAAAGAAGGCATAGAAAAGCGCGTCGCCAACTCGATCCTGATCAAGATCAACCAGATCGGCACGCTGACCGAAACCTTCGCCGCGATCGAGATGGCCAAGCGCGCCGG
>JAYVTD010000086.1:0-2812 GCA_043774765.1 Rhizobacter sp.
TCGACCAGGGCGTGGGCTGCTCCAAGGTGCCCGACATCCACAACGTCGGCCTGATGGAAGACCGCGCCACGCTGCGCATCAGCAGCCAGCACATCGCCAACTGGCTGCTGCATGGCGTGACCAGCCCCAAGCAGGTCAAGGCCACGTTCGAGCGCATGGCCGCGGTCGTGGACTATCAGAACTCGGGCGATCCGGCCTACACAAAGATGGTCGGCCACTTCGATGGCGCGGCCTACCGCGCGGCCAGCGAGCTGGTCTTCAAGGGCCTGGCGCAGCCGAGCGGCTACACCGAGCCGCTGCTGCATGCGTGGCGGCTGAAGGTGAAGGCAGCGGCCTGATCGCCAACCGCGGGTGAAGCAGTTGCAACGGCGCCTTCGGGCGCCGTTGCCGTTTTCTCCGGCGCTGCAGGCTTTGATCAGCCGCTACAGTCTCGCTTCGTGCCCACCCGGCGCGGCCCTTGCCCACGGCGACCTACCGGTCCACCCAGGAGACTCGCTTGAATCTGCACCGATCCGTTGGCACGCTCGTGCTGGCCATGGGCCTGCTCTGTTCCCCTTTGACCCTGACGACCGCGCAGACCGCCGCGCCCACCAGCGGCATCGACCTTTCTGCCATCGACCTGGCGGTGCGCCCGCAGGACGACTTCTTCCGCCATGTCGACGGCCTGTGGCTTCAGTCCACACCGATCCCGCCCGATCGCCCGAGCATCAGTTCCTCGGCCGAACTGCACGAGAAGACGCAGGTGCAACTGCGAGCGCTGATCGATGCGGCGGTGAAAGAGCCCGGCACGCCGCAGGCGCGCCAGATCGGTGACCTGTACGTGAGTTTCATGGACGAAGCCGCGGTCGAGAAAGCCGGCCTGCGCCCGCTCGCTGCCGAACTCGCCGCCATCGACGCCGTCACGCAGCCGCGCCAGCTCGGCGCGCTCAACGCCACGCTGCTGCGCCTGGGCGCCTCGATGCCGGTCGCGTACTACAACGGCCAGGACGCCCGTCAGGCCACACGTTATGTTTCCTATCTGACACAGAGCGGTCTCGGCCTGCCCGACCGTGACTATTACCTGAAGCTAGCCGATGCACGCTTCAAGCTGGCGCGCGAGCAGTACATCGTCTACCTCGCCACGCTGCTGAAGCTCTCGGGCGAAGCCGACGCACAACGCGCGCAAACGCTCGCGCAAGACGTGCTCGGGCTCGAGACCGAACTCGCCCGCGCGCAATGGACGGGCGTGGAAAACCGCCAGCCGGTCAAGACCTACAACCGGCTCGATCCGGCCGCACTGGCGAAGCTTGCGCCCGGCATCGACTGGCCCGCGCTGCTCGCCGAGGCTGGCATCCAGAGCGATGCGTTGATCGTGCGCCAGCCGAGTTACGTCACCGCCGCAGCCATGCTGATGGCCACCACGCCGCTCGCCACCTGGAAAGCCTACGCACGCACCCACCTGCTGCACGCCTACGCACCCTACCTTGGCCCCGCCTTCGTCGACGCCCGCTTCGCTTTTGTCGGCACCGCCTTGAGCGGCACGTTGCAGAACCGCAGCCGCTGGCAGCGTGGCGTGGTGCTGGTGCAGGAAGCGCTCGGCGAAGCGCTCGGCCAGCTCTACGTCGGCCAGCACTTCTCGCCCGCGAGCAAGGCCCACGTCGAGCGCCTCGTGGCCGCCATCATGGCGGCCTACAAGGACAGCATTGACACGCTCGACTGGATGGGCCCGGCGACGAAGCAGGAAGCGCAAGCCAAGCTTGCCACCTTCAGCCCGAAGATCGGCTACCCGAAGCGCTGGATCGACTACAGCACGCTGAAGATCAGCCGCGACGACCTGCTCGGCAACGTCAAGCGCGCCCGCGCGTTCGATGCGGCGCGCGCTGTGGCCAAGCTCGGCCGCCCGGTCGACCGCGACGAATGGCTGATGACGCCGCAGACCGTCAACGCGTACTACAACGCGACCATGAACGAGATCGTGTTCCCGGCTGCCGTGTTGCAGCCGCCGTACTTCGACGCGCGCGCCGACGACGCGGTGAACTTCGGTGCGATCGGCGCCGTGATCGGCCACGAGATCAGCCATGGCTTCGACGACAAGGGCAGCCAGTACGACGGCCAGGGCAATCTGCGCGACTGGTGGACGGCTGATGACCGCAGCCGCTTCGCTGCCAAGACCCGCGCGCTGGTGGCGCAGTACTCGGCCTTCGTGCCGGTGCCCGGCTACACGCTCAACGGCGAACTCACGCTCGGCGAGAACATCGCTGACAACTCCGGCCTCGTGATCGCGTTCAAGGCCTACCGCGCGTCGCTCGGCGCTGGGCAAGCGCCGGTGATCGACGGCCTCTCGGGCGACGAACGTTTTTTCTTCGGCTTCGCGCAGTTGCGCCGCGGCAAGGCGCGCGAAGAATCGCTGCTGCGGCAGATCAAGTCCGACCCGCATTCGCCGAACGAGTTTCGCGTCAACGGCGTGGTGCGCAACCACCCGGGCTTCTATTCCACGTTCGATCTGAAACCCGGCGACAAGCTTTATCTGCCGCCGCAGGAAAGGGTGACGATATGGTGAGACTGACCTTCATCTCCGTGCTGCTGGCCGGCGCACTCGCCAATGCCACGGCACAGACTGCGCCAGCGTCGCCGCCGGCTCGTGCCGGCATCGACTGCACGCTGATGGATCCCGCGGTCAAGCCGCAAGACGACTTTTTTCGCTACGCCAACGGGCGTTGGCTTCAGTCCACGCCGATGCCGGCCGACCGCGCCTACATCGGCGGGCTCGACGACATCCATCGCACCACGCAGTTGCAGCTGAAAGCGTTGGTCGAAGAAGCCGCCGCGCGCC
>JAYVTD010000087.1:0-2397 GCA_043774765.1 Rhizobacter sp.
GGATCAATCCGGTGGTGGTGCATGGCGGCGGTCCGCAGATCGAGCAGGCCCTGAACCGCCTGGGCAAGAAGGGCGAGTTCAGCCAGGGCATGCGCGTCACCGATGCGGAGACCATGGAGGTCGTCGAGTGGGTGCTGGCCGGCCAGGTGCAGCAAGACATCGTCGGCCTGATCAACGTGGCCGGCGGCAAGGCGGTGGGGCTGACCGGGCGCGACGGCGGGTTGATCCGCGCGCGCAAGCTGAAGATGGTCGACCTGAAAGACCCGAGCAAGGTGCACGACGTGGGCAACGACGGCGAGATCGAGTCGATCGACCCAAGCGTGGTCAAGGCCTTGCAGGACGACCAGTTCATCCCGGTGATCTCGCCGCTCGGCTTTGGCGCCGACAACGAGAACTACAACATCAACGCCGACGTGGTGGCGGGCAAGCTGGCCGAGGTGCTGAAGGCCGAGAAGCTGATGATGCTGACGAACATTCCCGGCGTGCTCGACAAGGCCGGCAAGCTGCTGACGAACCTGTCGGCGCGCGAGATCGACGAGCTGTTCGTCGACGGCACGATCAGCGGCGGCATGCTGCCGAAGATCAGCTCGGCGCTCGACGCCGCGAAGAACGGCGTCAACACCGTGCACATCATCGACGGCCGCGTGCCGCACGCGATGCTGCTGGAAGTGCTGACCGACCAGGCCTACGGCACGATGATCAGGTCGCATTGAAGAACGGTTTGGCCACCCGCCGCGTCTGGCTTTTCGATCTCGACAACACGCTGCACGACGCCAGCCACGCCGCGTTCGGGCCAACCAACGCGGCGATGAACGAGTACATCGTCACCCACCTCGGGTTGACGCATGCCGGCGCCGCCGAGTTGCGCCAGCACTACTGGCACCACTACGGCGCCACGCTGCTCGGCCTGGTGCGCCACCATGGCGTGAAGGCCAGCCACTTTCTCGAAGAAACCCATCTGTTGCCCGGCCTGGAGGCGCGCCTGCGCACCAGCGCCCATGACCGCGCTGCGATTAAACACTTGCGCGGCCGCAAGTTCATCCTGACCAACGCACCGCGCGTCTACGCATTGCGCGTGCTCAACACCTTGCGCCTGGCCGACTGTTTCGACGGCGTGATCAGCATCGAAGACATGCACATGTTCGGCAAGCTGCGGCCCAAGCCCGACGCGCGCATGTTCAGAAGGGTGGCAGCCCGGATCAAGGCGCGATTGAGCGACTGCGTATTGGTCGAAGACGTGCTCGAGAACCAGAAGGTCGCGTTCGGTCTGGGCATGCAGACCGCATGGATGCAGCGCTACCTCGAAGGCCGCTACCGCGGCAAACCGGGTTCGGTGCGTGGCAACAACAGCGCCGCGAAGTCCGTGAACAGCGGCACTAAAGCCGGCGAAGTTGGTGTTCACCCTTGCCGAAGCCCCTCATATGTGTGTGCGAAAATCAAATCGATTCAGAAGTTGCGTTCGCTTTGAAAGCAAACCGGGCGCACGCGCTGCACATGACCCACACCACCGACCCGACCGCTGCTGACCCGGATGCCTTCGACGATGCTGCGGCCCCGGCCGATGCGCTCGTGCCGCCCGTTGCCACCGCCGCCGCACCGGTTCGCAAGCGACCCAAACCCGGCGAGCGCCGCGTGCAGATCCTGCACACGTTGGCCAGCATGCTCGAACAACCCGGTGCCGAACGCGTGACCACCGCGGCGCTGGCGGCGAAGCTCGACGTATCCGAAGCGGCGCTCTACCGCCACTTCGCCAGCAAGGCGCAGATGTTCGAAGGGCTGATCGAGTTCATCGAGCAGAGTGTCTTCACCCTCGTCAACCAGATCAACGAACGCGAGACCAACGCCGCGGTGCAGGTGCAGAAGATCGTCACCTTGCTGCTGCAGTTCGGCGAGAAGAACCCGGGCATGACGCGTGTGATGGTCGGTGACGCGCTGGTGTTCGAAAACGATCGCCTGCTGACGCGCATGAACCAGTTCTTCGACCGGGTCGAGTCGCAGTTGCGCCAGAGCCTGCGCGCGGCCGCCGAAGCGGCCGGCTCGGCCACGCCCACGGTCGACTCCAACGCGCAGGCCTCGATCCTCACCGCGTTCGCGGTCGGGCGCTTGCAGCGTTTTGCCCGCTCCGGCTTTAAGCGCAGCCCGACCGAACACCTCGACGTGGCGCTGCGTTTGCTCGTCGGCTGAGGTCGCGCCGGGCGGCGCCTTGAACCCGAACCACAGCACGGCGGTCAGCGTCGGCGGTCAGCCTTTATGGCTGCTGCCGGAGAAAGCCGCGTTCCTTCCGGAAACGTCGACGCTGCTGATTGCCGACGCGCACATCGGCAAGGGCTTGAGCTTTCGCAAACTCGGCGTGCCGGTGCCACACGGCACCACGGCGGAAACACTGGCAGTGCTGAG
>JAYVTD010000088.1:0-4034 GCA_043774765.1 Rhizobacter sp.
GTGCAGCGCCAGTACGCCAGCAGCATCGCCGGCGAGGTGCCGCCCGACCAGACCCTGCCCGAGCTGTGGGTGCAGGACGCCGACCAGCTCGAGCATGCCCGCAGCTTGCTGCACGAGTTGCGCAACCCGCCGCACCGCCACTGGGCCTGCCCGGGCTGCCGCGAGCTGATCGACGGGCCGTTCGAGCAGTGCTGGAACTGCGGCGCGGCGATGCCGACCTGAATCGGCGCCACGCCGGCTCCCGTGTGCCGCTCACGGGCGGCTGAAGCTCCACGACGCTGTTGTCGCTGCGTCCTCGATGCTGCCGGACAAGGTTGTTTGCCCGTTCACGTACGGACCGCTGCCCTGTGCATAGATCACCTGGAAGCCCCGCAACTCCGAGATGGTGTCGGACTTGCCGGGACACGACGCCGTCACAGTGGTATCGACCAGTTGCGCACCACCGATCCCGTAGGTTGGTCCGGTCAACGGGTTGTCCATGAGCACGAGCTTGGCCGGCGTGAGCGGGTCGTCGACGATCGTGAAGGTGCTCGGTGACAACGCGAAGCTGCAGCCGTTGCTGCTGTTCAGCGCCAGCGTGAAGCTGCCGCGCGGCTTGTAGATCAGGAATTGAACCAGTCCTCCGCCTTCGGTGTGGTCGTAGGTCCAGGTGACGTTCGAGTGGCTCGTGATGTTGTCGTTCGGCAGGCCCGGCGTCTTGCCGATGTAGGTGGCGGTGCCGACCCAGCTGTCGACGCAGGCGAGCGCCTGCGGGCGGGCGCGGGCGCCGCCGGAAGTGGCCGCCTGGGCGCGACCGCGCGCGCCGGGGTCGGCCGACTGCGCACTGGCGGCAAAGCAGGCAACCTCGACCTCCTTGATCGAGTTCTCGGCCACTTCGAGCAGGGGCACGTCGATCGCCGTCTGCACCAGCGCTGCGAACTCGTGCTTGCCCGCATCGGCGAGCGCGGGCACCCAGCGGTACGTGGCCTTGTTGCTCGCGATCAGGCTCATGGACTTGAACGGCGTGAACTTGGTGGCGCCTTCCTTGCGGACCCACAGCTCCACGCCGACCACGTTGTAGCCGAGCGGGCCGTAGGCGACGGTGCTGGCATCAAGGTCGACCGAGAAGTCCACCGGCGAATCCGGCCGAACCGTGGTCTTGCTGACGCTGAGCACGCCCTTCGGCGACTCCGCGATCTTGCGCGTGGTCGCGGCCGAGAAAGAGATCGTCGTCGAGTCGTCGCCGACGACTGCTTCGATCGCTTTCTGCAGCGCCGACCCCGGTTCGATCACACCCTCGAGCGTGAGCTCGTAGCTGGCGGCGAAGTCGGGCCGTGCCACCTGGTCTTCCTCGAAGCCCAGGTCGAACGACTGTTTCGGGCCGATCCGCGCTTCGACGATCTCGGCGTTGAACGCGCCGAAGAACACCGCCGCGTCGAGACCGGCGATCGCGTAGAACTGTCCTGAAATCTTCGCCCGCATGTCGTTCTCGGAAGGAATCTTCGAGGTGGCCTTGAAGTTGTCGGTCAGCTTGACCTGGTCGAGCCCGCGGCAGCCTGCCACCGTGCCGCCGCATTCCCAGCCGAGCACGGCTTCGAAGCCCACCTTGCCGGTGCCGCTCAGTTCGCCTTGCACCAGCAGCACTTCGCTCTTGAGTTCGGCGCCGATGCCGAAGCGCACGGCCGGCATCACGATGGCGCTGAGCCAGCCGAAGATCGGTAGTTTGAGCTGGCCCTGGGCGTCGCAGCGGCCGCTCGCCACAAAGCCGGCGTCGACCTTGATGCCGGCAGTGCCGATAATGTCGGCCGAGCCTTCAAGTGCGTGTTTGGAATGCCCGGGCGTGTCTTCCAGAACCAGGTGCAGCTTGTTCTCCAGCGAGAGCTGGATCGGCGCCGCCAGCAGCTTGGCCTTGATGGTGGCGTCGCACTTCCAGACCTTGAACGGCTCGAAGACGTCGAGCCGGCGGTCCATCGCGAGTGCCCGCGCGCGCTCGGCGGCGCTCCACACCGCGCTGCGTGCGCGCGCCGCGCGGTCCGGCACCGGTTCGAAACCGAAGGCCGACAGGTCGATGTCGAACTTGATGTCGTAGGCGCTGAAGAGCTGAGGCAAGGGCACGAACGCGAGCGTCACGACCAGCCCGGTCGCGTCCGTCCGCGAAGCGAGCACCTTGCCGGCGACCGGTGCGCTCTCCGCCGCGATCAGCAGGCTGCCGACGGCCGGCGCGGCCACGCCCTTCAGCGTGACTTCGTATTCGGTGCCGACGCCGGCCGCTGCACCCGGCACCAGCCGCAACGGCGGGCCGACCGACACGACCTGCGCATCGGTGACGAGCAAGGCGCCGGCCCGCGGCTGCGCAACGACCACGAGCGTCGGCGCCGAACGAACGCCGCCGGACTCTGCGAAGACCTGCGCCGAACCGATCGCCAGCGCCAGCAGGCGGCCTGCGGCGTCGACCGACACCTTGTCGGGTGCGCTCGAGGTCCAGGTGACACCGGCCGACGAGGCAGCGCCTTGCACGTCCAGCACCTGCGCCGCCAGCTGCGCCGTCTGGCCGCTGCCGGGCAGGAACAGCGCCGGCTTGTCGATGACGACGCTGCCGACCGTGCTCGCGATGACGCTGAGGCTGGCCACGTTGCTGGTCACGCCGCCGCTGCTCGCGCTGATGCCGGCCGAGCCGACCGCCACCCCGGTGACCACGCCGTTGGCAACGCTGGCGACAGCGGCGTTCGAAGAGGCCCAGCTGAAACTCACGCCGCTCATCACGGCGCCGTATTGGTCCCGGGCTTCGGCCGTGGCGCTGCGAGTCTGCCCGACACCGACGCTGGCGCCTGCCACGGTCACGTTGATGGCCGTCACGGTGGGGGTCGCAGTGCCGGGCGCCGCGGCATCTTCGCTGCCGCCGCCGCAGGCCGACACCAGCATGCCGACGAACAGCAGCGCGCAAGCACGCCACGTCCACAAGGCAGGGTGAAACGCTCGGTTCGGGGTGTTCATCACGATCCTCCTGCGAGCCCGCCGACGGGGGGCCTGGTTGCTCGCGTTAAGACTAAAGTGGTGGTCATTACGAAAGGCTTACCGATGGCGAGCGCATCTAGGGGGATCAAGGCGGCGCATGACGCCTGGCAGCCCCTGCAGCGCGGCCTGGCGCTCGCGCTCGACGATGTCGGGCACGGCCGCGACGAGCTGCGCAACGCGCTCGCGCTGTTCGAAACCCACGACGACACCGCCAGCCTGCAGGGCCGGCTGATCGCCGCCGCGGCGCTGGTTCAGTTCATCGGCATCGCCGACGACCATTACGGCGGCTTTGAACATGCCGTCGATGTCGTCAACGCAGCGCTCGTGCCCATCGACGCCATCACCAACCCTGACCACCGCCTGCTCGTGCGCAGCGGCACGCTGGTGGCCGGCTGGTTTCGGGCACTCGACGACCCGCGGCTTGTGGCGCTGGCACAAACAATCACACGCGAGCTCGGCAACGAGGCCGTCTCGGCCCCGGTGCGCTGCTGCGCCGGGCTGGTGGTATTGGCTTTTTTCGTCGCCCACGTCGATCTTGAACAAGTACTGTGGGTCGAGCTGGCGATGCGCCAGCCGCTGGCCAGCCCAGGCGTGAGCGCTCTGCTGGCCGAAGAATGGCACCAGGCGCTGGAGCAGGGCTTGTACGAGTGCGCCGCGCCGGAACGTGGACGCGCGCTGCGTGCGCAGCGTGAAGGCCAGGTCGAGCGTTGGCCAGCGATCGCACTGAAACGCGCGCTGGTCGAAGCGCAGGTGGCCGTCGGCGAAGGCCGCATCGAAGCCGGGCAGTCCGCGCTGGCCCGCGCCGAACCGCTGCTCGATCCGCGCGCGCCGCGCCAGGCTCTCTGGTGGCACCTGCTGCGCTCGCGCCTCGACCTGACCCAAGGCCGGCACCGCGAGGCGATCACGCACGCACGGCTGGCCTTGCGGCTGGCCACCGAATCCCAGTTCCCCGAGCGCTGGATGGGCGTGACCATCATGCAGGAAGGCCAGGTGCAGATGGCCAGCGGCGCTTACCTCAGCGCCGTGCCGTTCTTCGAACG